>CAYVXQ010000076.1:0-4343 GCA_964454625.1 uncultured Candidatus Saccharibacteria bacterium | reverse complement strand
TTTTTGCCCGCCTGCTTGGGCTTCGCCCAGATTTTTTTCGGCGGAAAATTATCTTTTATATTTAGTCGCCCTTGTCCCGCCACTCCCAACGCAGGCGACACAAAGGAACTCCCTTTTTGCTTGCTCAAATTTTGGATAATTGTTATCATTAAAGTTGAAAGATAGATATATTTAGATTATACTCTATATACTATAATATAATCAAATGGCAAACAACAAGATAAGTTCAAATATCAAAAAAATCAGGGCTGAAAAGGGCTATGCTTTAGAAAAGGTTGCCCGGCTTGCTGATTTATCGCTGAATACTATTGTTAAAATAGAAAACGGCGTTAATCAAAACCCTACTTTTGAAACTTTGCAGAAAATCGCCAAAGCTTTGGAAGTTAAAATGGACGATTTAATAAACTAGAAATATGACAAATAATAATATCCTAAATGCGATTGCCAATATAATATCATTTGGCACCTTTGATCTAAAAAATTACGCATCTACTTATCTAATAAGGATAAATGCCGTTGGTGAGCAATTAGAATTTTATATAAAAGACGCAATCGCAGATTCGTTAAAGCTCCCTCAATCCAAAAAAGAAAATGCTTACTCAAGAGTTTTTTCGTATTTAGGAAACCAGAATAATCCACCAGACATGATTATTAAAAATGGCGATGCCTTTGAAGTAAAAAAGATTGAAAGCCCAAAATCATCATTGGCACTAAATAGCTCCCCGCCAAAAGACAAATTACTATCTAGCGACAAAAGAATAACCGCCGCATGTAGAAATTGCGAAACAAATAACTGGCAAGAAAAAGATTTATTCTATGTAGTTGGACACGTCAAAGGTGGCAAAATAAAATATTTATTTTTTATACAAGGCACCTGTTACGCAGCAGATCACAGCGTCTACGATAAGATTCACGAGCCAATTAAGAAAGAGGTTGATTCTATTATAGATTCCCTTGGTTTGGAAAGAGGGGAAACTGTTGAGATAGGAAAAGTTAAAAGGGCTGATCCTTTAGGAATTACAGAGTTTAGGATTAGAGGAATGTGGCAAATCCTAAACCCGATAACAGTATATAAGGATTTTTGCGGGATAAAAGACCGGGATAAATTTCATTTATTCGCCTTGATGCGGAAAGATAAATATAATTCGTGCCCGGAACAAGACAGAAGAAAACTTGAAAGTATTTCCAACAGTGATTTTTCTATAAGTGATATAAAAATAAAATCACCAAACAACCCAGCGAAGACACTAGAGGCAAAGTTAATTAAATTCACAAAATAGGTTATGAAATTGATTTCATTATTTACAGGAGCAGGCGGGCTCGATCTCGGTTTTGAAAAAGCCGGCTTTAATGTTATTTGGGCTAATGAATTTGATAATGCAATTTGGGATACTTTTGAGGCTAATTTTCCCGAGGCAAAGCTTGATAGGCGGAGCATAACTGATGTGCCTTCTTCCGAAATCCCAGACGGCGTTGGAATAATCGGGGGACCGCCCTGCCAAAGCTGGAGCGAGGCAGGAGCACTACGAGGAATTAAAGACAAAAGAGGGCAGCTTTTCTATGAATACATTAGAGTTTTGAAAGACAAAGAGCCATTATTTTTCCTTGCAGAAAATGTTTCCGGCATTTTACTCCCCCGGCACAAGGAAGCATTTGAAGAAATATTAAACCAATTCAGAAGCTTAAACTACAATGTGAGTTATGCCTTATTGAATGCCCATGATTACGACGTGCCGCAAGATAGAAAGAGAGTTATTATTGTCGGATACCACAAAAAAACTGGAAAGAAACCAGAATTTCCCAAAAAGTCGCCAAAGCGCCCGGTTTTGAAAGATACCATTTGGGACTTGAGGCGCGCAAAACCGGCAAAAGATTACAACAAAACAAATGGTAATGACGGATTATGGGCTCCAAACCACGAATACATGAATGGGGGTTTTTCAACGATTTATATGTCGCGCAATAGGGTAAGAAGTTGGAATGAACCGTCTTTTACAATCCAAGCCGGGGGGCGGCATGCGCCGATACATCCGCAGGCGCCAAAAATGAAATTCATTGAGCAGAACAAAAGAATTTTTATTCCCGGAAAAGAGCATTTGTACAGGCGGCTTTCGGTGCGGGAATGTGCAAGGATACAAACGTTCCCCGATGACTTCATTTTCAAATATGAAAATGTTGCAGACGGATATAAAATGATTGGCAATGCAGTGCCCGTTGAATTTGCCAGCCACCTTGCTGTTAAGATAGCCGATGATTTACGCGATTTTTGGAAAGCGCCGAAAAAATCTTCTTATGGACAAATTTACTCAAAAGAAGCGGAGCGAGATTATGTCAAAGATCCGCTCCCAAAACACTAAGGCGGAGCTGTTAGTTTTCCGGGAGCTAAAGCGGCACGGAATATACTTCCAAAAGCACTATAAACGAGCAGTCGGTAATCCCGATATTGCACTTCCCAGCAAAAAGAAAGCTATTTTCATTGACGGTGATTTTTGGCACGGATACCAATCCCCAAAGCTAAAAAAGCGGCTGCCCAAGAAATACTGGTTAGCCAAAATTGAACGGAATATGAAAAGAGATAAAGTAAACAGAAATAAACTGAAAAAAGACGGCTGGGAAGTATTAAGGATATGGGAACACGAAGTGCAGAAAAACTTTGACAAGACAATCAAGGTAATAATAAGCTTTCTAGAAAAATAGTCATGAAAATAAAAAAACTAACAATTAGTAATTTTCGGGGCATAAAAAATCAAACTCTTAATTCAAAAGAGCTTTCTATTTTTATTGGCGACAACACCACAGGAAAAACTTCAATCCTTGAAGCCATAAACTATGCCCTTTCCCCTTATTTTTTATCGGGGAAAATAAAGCACACAGATTTTTACAAAGGTTCGGATGACCCGATTGTTATTCAAATTGAATTTGATACAAATTTTATTGCCTCATTGCCAGACGGCTATACAACGCAAAAAGTTGAATGTAATGGAGTATATTTAGAAATTAAAAAGAGAGACAAGGCAACGCCGGGCAAAGCTTTTTCCGACATTGTCGTAATAACGCACTATGTTGTACCAAATAGACCGAAAGATAGTGAAAAGGGGTGGGAAATACAAAGAAAGAGCGGAACAAAATTTCAGTTTGATGAAAGATTGCTTGCTTTATCTCAAGCAACATTAGAGGAGTTTCCAAAAAGTTTTTACTTCGGCAAAAACAGAGAAAGACAATTGCGGCGAGGGTTTAATTCTTCAATTTCTTCTGTTTTTGACGATTTTAATTGGCGTTTTTCGAAAGGGGTTAGAGGCGAAGAAGTCGCAGAGGGTCAGGAAAACTTTTTTACAAAAAAGAACGCATTTGAGAAAGAAATCATAAGTAAAATTGACGAAGCTTCGGTTAAAAAAAGCTTTGAGTCATTGAACGATAAGCTAGAAGATTTTGGGGTTGGGGCTATTGATATTTCCTTTGTTGACAGCAATGCACCATTTGACAACGCTTTCCTTTCACAAAAACTTGAAAAACTTGATTTGCCGGTGGCAATGCTCGGTTCGGGCGTGGAAATGATAGTTTCTTTATTGTTTCTGGAAACTTTGGCTTCGCTTTCAAGGGAGAATATAGTTGTTTTGATTGATGAGCCAGAACTTCATTTGCACCCCCAGTTGCAAGAAATATTTATCCAATACCTGATTAAATTTTCAAAAACAAATCAAGTTTTTATTTCTACTCACTCGCCTTACTTTTTCAAAAACTGCCTAAAAAATTCTCAAATTGAATTGTTAATTACCAAGAATACCGCTGATGGTATTGTTGTAGAAAATACCGGTTCGCAATTCGGGCTTTTCCCTTGGAGCCCGTCTTGGGGCGAAATAAATTACTCTGCTTACGATTTACCGACAATTGAATTTCATAATGAGCTTTACGGACACATACAAGAGACACAACAAAAATATACAATTGAACAAGCCGAAACATATTTTACAGGCAAGGGCATTACAAAATCCAAAAAATGGGCTAAAATTGTAAATGGACAAGCTCAGCAACCCGAAGATGTTACACTGATGACCTTTGTCAGAAATTCAATTCATCACCCTGAAAATACAAATAACGGCGAGTATACTCCGCATGAATTGAAAGCGTCGATTGAAGAATTGATAAAATTGGGCCAGAATCCCTAAGATAATTTTCCGCCGAAAAAAATCTGGGCGAAGCCCAAGCAGGCGGGCAAAAAGGAAGGGGGTCTGGGGGAAGGAATTTTTGCCCGCCTGCCGAAGCGAAGCCCCGCCGCCCTGCTCGTTCAGAGCAGAACCCAGCAAAAAAGTTTTCTTTTCCTTTTAGAAGAAAAAATCGGGCGC
>CAYVXQ010000075.1:0-4369 GCA_964454625.1 uncultured Candidatus Saccharibacteria bacterium | reverse complement strand
CTCTGGAAACAATTGCCGGAAAACCGCCCTCGTAGGTTTCGCCGTTATGGACAATTAAACCGAGATACACTTTGTTGGTCAGCATTCTTTGTAAGGTTGCCTTGCAAAGCGGTTTTCCGGTCCCGCTCACCACGCCCCAAAAACTCAGGCGTTCGCCTAAAGAAAGCAAAGTGTGGCGGCCTTGCGCGTATTCCTCAAACGCTTTTTTGATCACTCTGGCTTTTGTTGGGTCTGGCTCAATCGTTCGTGTCTTTGGATTATTCACATAACCGAAGGGCGCAAGGCCCGGCCATTCGCCCCGCCTGAGTTTTTGGCGAATTCCGCGCTTTACGTTTTCCGACAAATTGTCCGAGTAATATTTTGACTGACCAAAGGCGACTTGAAGCATAAAGAGCCCTTGCGGAGTTGGCTCAAACCAAAATGTGGGAAAGCGCAAAGAAGCGATTTTGGCGGTGTCTATGGAGTAAATAATCAAACCGCCATCAACGCTGTTGCGGGCGAGACGATCCGGGTGCCACGCGAGCAGTCCCACTGGAGTTTTACTTTCCTGTACCTTGCTCATCATCTCGTTGAAAATTTCTCGCCCGGGCTTCTTTGCGCTTTTGCTCTCAATGAAAGTTTCAGCTATTTCAATATTTTCCCGTTTGGCAAATTCCGCCAACTCCGCGAGCTGGGCTTCAATGCTCATCACTTGGCGTTCCTCGTCTTCCGTTGATTTGCGAGCGTAGAGAAAAAATTTTGTTTTCATAATGTTTGCTCCTTAATTATTAGTCGCCTTTGGCCAAAAGCGCGGGATTAAAAAACTTGCTTTGTATTTTTGCCTTTGGCAAGAAACGGAAAAAATTGGATATCCCGCAAATGCGGGATGAATTGCTTCGCAATTCCGAACCGCCGCCTGCTTTCCAAACAAGTCCTCGTCGGGCTTCGCCCGCCGTTTGATTTAATCGCCAAACAAAAGGGTTTTTGCGAAGCGAGACCCGCCGAAGGCGGGGCGAGCGAGCAATTCTCTCGTCCTGAAAAATCGTTAAGTTTTGATTGGTCGCAATTACTGAACTCCGCTCGAACCTTTTTTGAACAAAATCCCGAATGATGTCGCGCCGCAGGCGCGGCAAGAACCAAACCGCTCGTGCGGGGCAGGCAGAAAAGGGGGTTGAGGGGAAAGGAATTCCCGCCCCGCCCTCGCTTTCCGCCGCCGCCGAATTTCGATTTCGTTTTGCGAAATGCGCCGTAAGAAAAAGAGGTGTTGTGTTTGCCCCACCCTCCCGTGCGCACACAACATTAAACTCCCTTGTAAAAATCAAAGAAAAGATGTATTCTAATAATAGGTTTGAGATACAAGTTTTCATAATACTATTGTATCATACCATTATTATACAAGTATGGCACAAGAGAATAAAATCGGCAAGAATATAAAGAAGTTAAGGCAAGCAAAAGACTTATCCCAAGACCGCCTCTCAAAAATGGCGGATGTTTCCTATAATTCAATTATCAAGCTTGAAACTGGCGGAATAACTAACCCAACCATTGAAACTCTTCAAAAAATCGCCAAAGCATTAGAGGTTCAAGTTGATGATTTATTAAAGTAAAAGTTATGCAATTCTATCGTTTCAGTCCAATAAAAGACGAGAAGCAACTGTGCGAGGCCGTTGCTTATATTGCTGATAAAACTTCGGATTTGGCAAAAGAGAGTATCGGCAAAACTTTACCTATTAGCTCACTCACAATTTTTACCCATTATCCCGATGAATTTGAAAAATTATCAGGAATAGTAAATACTCTTGGCAATTTTGTAAATGAAAACAACGGCCCGCGCGTTGCCCTACACGAACCAATAAAAGTTGGAGAGAATACAATAATTCATTTGCGTGTCAGAAAGCCCGATCCTTATCGTATGCAGGTTGGCTGTAATGACTTTGATATATCTGATTACGCCGCTTTCAAAAATGAGTATCTACCCAAACATTCAAACAATCTACGCCTGATTGTGAGAGAGAATTATGAAATGATTGAATTTTTTGATCCCGATTACGATGTATTGGCTTATGTAGTTTCAAAGTAATTTACTTTATGAAAGAAAATTTACAAAAAATCATCCAACAATTCGTAGATTTGGTAATGCCGGAATTAACTCCCTATGAGGCAAACCTCTACCTGCTTTTGTTTAGAAACTCGCTCATACAAAATGAATCCTCGATGGTGAGGGCTGGCAAAAGAACCATAGCGGACAAAATCGGAAAAGGGGCAAGGACAGAAGAAAATATAAGCTATAAACAAGTTTCTAAATCACTGAAGGGCCTTGAAGAAAAAGGAGTTATTAGAGTTGGAGACACAAACCGAGAGGGAACTTTGTATACAATTCTTTTACCCGAAGAAATACCATTTGTTAAAGAGAAACTGGTGGTGATGACAGAGCCAGAGGAAGAAGATTATTTTACAAATCCAGACAAAAGAAAAGAGCTTTTTGAGAGGGACAAATGGACTTGTCATTATTGCGGTGAGAAGGTAACCAACGAGAACGCAACGCTTGACCATCTCATACCTCAACACAAAGGCGGTAAACATACGAAAGAAAATCTCAAGACCAGCTGTCTTATTTGTAATAGCATCAAATCGGGTAAAACCTACGAAGAGGCGGCACCGTTTTTGTTAAAAAGTATTCAGGAAAGAAAAGCAAGAAATAATAACGATTAAGTTTATGATTGAAAAAACTTTAAACAACAAAGAATATTACGAATTGACCGAGGACGAATGCAGAAAACTTATTAAGCTCGGTGATGAAGCGATGAAAAATACCTATCCCGAAAGCGGCAAGGGATACGCCGTTGCTTTAATGACAAAATCGGGAAATATTTATACTGGCGTTTCCTATCTTTCAGATACTGAAACTTTAACAATGCACTCAGAAGCAACGGCGTTAGCCCATGCAGCTATTCACGGCGAAAAAGATATTGTGGCAATCACTGGGCCAAATTGCCATATTTGCAAACAACTTATTTATGAAAGTAGTTTGCGTTCTGGCATAGATGTTGTTGTGGTTATTGAAGAAGACAATCAAATAAAACAAACTCCGATTTCAAAAATGATGCCTTATCCGTGGCCAGAAAAATTGCAAGATGAAAAAGCCGATTAAACTAAGACTGCAAAAAACTTTCAAAGCTACGCCAACAAAACCATTTGCTTTTGACCCAACATTTCACAAACCAGACCATTTTACTTCGGGAGATAATTTTTGGGAGTCGGGCATTCGTTGGCAAACTTGGAATTGGCAAGGGAAATGCCTTGGCATTAAATTTTTCAACAAAGGAACAACTGAAAATCCGCATGTAGAAATTAAAATATATGCGAAAGACAAATTAACGCGGGATTTTGCTAGTTCTCTGATTGAGGAAATAAAATATCTTTACAATTTTGATTTAGACCTGACGGATTTTTATAAAACTTTTAGCAAGGATAAAATTCTTGCCCCGATTTTTAAAAAATGGCGTGGAACGAGACCCGGACATCCAAGCTGTCTATACGAATATCTGATTATCGGGATAGTTTTACAAAATGCTTCGGTGCGCCGTTCAGTTCAAATGTTCAAAGCACTTTTAGAAAATTACGGCACCTTGCTGGAGTTCGACGGCAAAAAATTATGGTGCTTTTGGAGTCCGGGAAAACTTCAAAAAGTAAGTGAAGATGAGTTGCGGGCGTTGAAAGTTGGTTATCGAGCGAAGTCAATCAGGAAAATTGACGATCATTTTTCACAAGGTTTAATTGATGAGAAAGAATTGAGAACTAAAGACAGAGAAACGCAAATGACAGAATTGTTAAAACTTTACGGAGTTGGGCCCGCAACAGTTTGGTATTTACTTTTTGATGTTTTCCACCACTGGGATTTTTTCAATCATGTTTCGCCGTGGGAACAAAAAATCTACTCCAAACTCTTTTTCAATCGCAGTCCAGAGAATCCGGTGCCAGTCAAAAAAATCCTGAAGCATTTTGAAAAATTTGGAAAATATAAACAGCTCGCTGTGCATTACATTTGGGAAGATTTGTTTTGGAAACGCAAACACGAGCATATCCCGTGGTTAGAGAAACAAATCCGGCTTTAGTTTTTCGTCCAGATTTGTTAAATTACAGGTGAACGCGGCGCGCCAGCTTCGCTGGCACGAAATTCGGCGGCGGCGGAAAGCGAGGGCGGGGCGGGAATTCCTTTCCCCTCAACCCCCTTTTCTGCCTGCCCCGCACGAGCGGTTTGGTTCTTGCCGCGCCTGCGGCGCGACATCATTCGGGATTTTGTTCAAAAAAGGTTCGAGCGGAGTTCAGTAATTGCGACCAATTAATTTCTAACGGGGTGAAGGAGGATTTAATCCCAGTTCAAATCTGG
>CAYVXQ010000074.1:0-4531 GCA_964454625.1 uncultured Candidatus Saccharibacteria bacterium | reverse complement strand
TATGAAAAATTTTTCAAAAATACTCCTATTCATTATTTTTTCTATAATTTTATTGGTTGGCGCCCAAAAAACTCAAATGGCCATGGCCGATTTTCCTGATTTCCCGCCCATTGTTCAGTCTGTCCATATTGTTTCCGTTGAGCCTTCGGCGAACCAGGGCTGGATTCAAAGCTCCACAGTAATAGTTAAAGTTTCCTCCTATAATTGTTCTTATTACAATGTTAAAATTGACAATTCATCATGTTCACCAACCAGATCAAGCAGTTTCATATGCAATGGTGCGGATGGAGCTCATACGATAACGGCCATATGCCACGAACAAAACGGGACAGGTGATTCCCGGCAGATACAAATTGACGCTCATGGCCCGAATATCCATTCTTTTACCTTGACGGGAGTGGAGAAAAAAGGAAGCATAAGTAATGACAAGTTCGCGCAAAATATCAAAAAAATTGTCGGTCTTATTAAAATTCAGGTTTCGGCAACCGATGCGGGAATAGGAATGCAAAAAGTAGGAATTTATTTGGGAAACGCCGGAATAAATTCCCGAACCCAGCAGCCGGAATCCTGCACGAATTACGCTCTTTTGGGCCAGATTTCGCCAAATCCAATGCAGGGAAACGGCCCTTATGAATGGACCTGGGATTCCAATGGACTTGGCGATGACAGATTTTATTGCCTGGCCGCCATAGCTTATGATAAGCTTGACCAAACCTCAAGTTCTGAAATTGTCATAGTGGTGAATAATAAATGCGACAAAGATAATGACGGTTTCATCTCCCCTGAAAAATTTGACTTGGGCTGCAAAAGAGTGGTTTGCCTTCCGACCGATTGGTTCTGCAATACAAATTCCGATTGCAACGACAACCGCGACAATGGAGGATATTATGCCAGACCCTATGACACCCAAAGCTCAAGAGATTATTACGAAAGTCTTTTTTCTCCAAAAAGTTATTATGATTCGCTTTGCTCTTTCCCGACCGGCTGCCCGGCTTGCGACGATGAACTTGATAACGACTGCGACGGTTTAATTGACTTGAAGGACACTAATTGCCTCAAAACCTGCGACCAAGACCAAGATCACTACTTTAACGTCAATTGTTTAAGGCCTGCAAACTGGCAGGAAAAAGGCGACTGCAACGACAAAGACATAGAAATGAATTTCGGGTTTGAAGAAAGTTTTGACAATCCGGCCTGCATACAAATTAACTGCTGCAACGACAAAAAAGACAATGACTGCGACGGCCAAATTGACGAATGCGATTGGAAAAAAGACTGCGACAAAGACAGCGACCGATATATTGCCGAAGAATGTTCTCCGGAAAGCAAAAGCGAACCCCTGCCCCAAGGTTTTTTGGACTGGGACGACTGCAACGATAATGACCCCAATGTCTATCCGTCTGCTAAAAAGGAAACCGAATATGTTCAGGGTTGCGACGGAACCAAGGATAACAACTGCGACAAAACAAAAGACGAAAAAGACCAGAATTGCATAGACCTTTGCGACAGGGATGGCGATGGATACTTTAATTTTTATGACAAAAATTGGCCCCTGTCCGGTCACAATTATGATTCTTTGAAAGTCTGCGGCGGAAAATTTGAACCGGAAACTCCTCCTTCTGTCCCCACGCTGACTGTAATCGGCAGCGGCAATGTCGGACCCGGAACTTATTACTACAAAATTACCTTTCTCACGCCAAGAGGCGAAACCGAAGGAAGTAAGCCCGCTAAAATTGTCTTAACCGAGAGCAGCAAAGTAAAAATATCTAATATTGCGACCGGCAATCCCTTCACCGTAACCGCGCGTAAAATTTATCGGACTCCAAAAGACAGCAACGATTACAAATTCTTAACTTCTATGGGCTTTTATATTGGAGACGCGGCCTGGACCTACTTTATAGACAATATTCCCGATGAAGATTTGGGAACAGACAGAATTCCCCTCCAGAATCTTTCAGGCAGCAATAAAATTATAACAGGAGGAAAGGGGCACGACGGAATGGACGTTCTTGACTCGGACCATCCGAATATTGACCCCAAAGACGTGAACTCCGGAGTCAAAGAAAAAGGGTCGCTCTGCGAAGACGAAATAGACAATGATTCGGACGGTCTGATTAACAAAAACGATCCGGATTGCGTGGCTCCGCCAGGAGTTAAAATATACAGCGGTCTGGTTCCCTGCGGCCGAGAATATGATGACCCGGAAACTGTCGGCAACGAAGCCGACCCCTGCACTGTTTGCCATTTCTTTTATCTTTTGCAAAGGATTGTTGCTTTTATCAGAAATCTGGCTTTTATCGTGGCGCCAATTCTCATTGTTATTTGCGGCGTAATGTTTATTGTGGCGGCCGGAAACGTGGAATTATTAAAAAAAGCAAAACAGGGCATGACAGCCACCGTGGTTGGAATTGTGATTATACTTCTTGCCTGGGTTATTGTGAGCATGCTATTTAAAGCAGTCGGCAGTCCGGTTGAGGGAAAACACTGGTATGAAATCCAATGCGAAACACAATGATAAAACCTTGCGAATAAAATGCGAATTAGATTCGCGAATATTCGCGAATAGATTCGTGATTATATTCGCAATTTATAAATGAAAAAGCTTATCAAAATCTATACATTATTAATATGGGCCTGCTGTCTTTCGGCCCTTATTCTGGCTCCAAGCTGTTTCGCTCTTGAGCAAAAATATCCGACAATCAAAGGAGAAACAATCACCATTAACACCGACCTTCCCGGGCTCATAGATTATTTTTTTAATTTTACTTTAATGGTTGGGGGGATTATTGCGCTGGTAATCATCACCATTGCGGGATTCCGATGGATGTCGTCAGCTGCCGATCCCCGTCAAAAACAAGAAGCAATGGAGCAGATTAAAGCCGGGCTTTTCGGGCTTCTGATAATTCTGGCCTCTTTTATGATTTTATCCACCATCAATCCCGAACTGACCGTCTTGAAAATAACTCCGTTGAAATAAGAGGTTGACACCTATGCTTGAAAATATGGTATAATGGAGAAAGAATGACTAAATCCGAAATCCGAAACCCTAAAAAATGCCCAAAGCCCAAATGCCAAAATTTGTTTTAGTTATTTGGGAATTTAATCATTTTAGCATTTTTTCGTCATTCGGATTTGGTTATTGGTCATTTTCAATAAATTAAAAATATTATAAGTAACCAACAAATAATATGAAAACTTTGTCATCAAAATCAAAAATCTTTTTACTCGTTTCTTTAAGCTTACTCCTGATTCTCGGCTCTTTTTTCGCTTTTGCCAAAGAGCTTGTTCCGCCAAGCGGCTTGACAACGCTTGGTCAGTTCTTCGCCAATCTTGAAAAATTCTTTTTATGGGTCGCCATTCCCTTGGTGGCCCTTGCCATTATCGGGGCCGGAGTGGTTCTTCTGACTTCATTCGGCATACCGGAGCGAATCGCCCTCGGAAAAAGAATAATGACCTACGCCGGAATCGGTTTGATAGTCGCGCTAATCGGCGTGGGACTTGGCGAATGGCTTGGAGAAGAAACGACAAGAGAAGCCAATTTGCCAAAACCATCTTCCATGGAGCAAACAGATAATCTAATTAATCTTCTTTCTTCAAGCATAGCCGACACTGAAAAAGAACTTAGCGAGGCCAAAAACGCGGGAGACAAAGAAAAAGTTAAATCATTAACGAAAGAACTTGAAAATCTGCGGATGGAAAAAGCGGCTCTGGAAAGCTGGAAAAATGAATTGGCCCAAAAAAAGCAAACAGAGGTTGAAGAAAAAATAAAAGGATGGGAAGCGTATTACCGGGGCGCGGGATATATCTGGCTGGCAAACAAAGGAATAAAAATTGAAGGGGATTGGTACAAAACCGACGATGGCGGCAAATACAATCCGGCAACCATGGAATATATCAAACCAAACGGACAGAAATGTTCAAACATTTCCATAATGCCTGACGGCTCTTTGTGGGGAGACTGTAAATAAATATTAAAAATAAAATATTAAATATTAAAAATAATAAAAAAGTATAAGAAATAAAAGTAAAAATAAAAAATAAACATATGAAAAATACATCATTGAAATCTATCGTTTTAATTATCAGTGTTTTTCTGGTCGCTTTCCTGTGTTTGCAAGCGGATTTTGCTTTTGCTCAATGCACAAAATGCGGCCAGTGTTCTTCCAAGACCCCGATAGCTCCAGAGGTTTCAGTCACAATGCCTGACGGAAGTAAAATGACAGATTTGACCTCATATAATTTGAATGGAATTCAAGCATATCAAGGACAGGGCTTATTCGGGTCTGACCGAGCGGTTGCGGCTTACGCGCCTTATCGCGCCTCTGCAAAGAGGAAAGTTGCAGAATGGCAAACCATTGCTCAACAGCAGCGAGCTTTGGGAAACGAAGACGCGGCCCAAACCCTTGAAGGCCGGGCCAGGGAAGGAATGGATTCTATAAATGATGGCGACCGTTACATGGCCGGACTTATGCCCAATTCCGGGCCAAATTATCTGGCCGCCAGCTGGAAAACCACCGGCGTGGGCCAGGCA
>CAYVXQ010000073.1:0-4631 GCA_964454625.1 uncultured Candidatus Saccharibacteria bacterium | reverse complement strand
GACTGGCAAATTCTAATGACTTTATAAAAAAATCTTTTTCCTGTTTTTTGCTCCAAAGTGTTTTCATAATTTTATGGTTGGATTACTAACATTCTAACATAAAATCGCATCTTTTCCAAAAAAGCTTGCTGTTTATTTGTAGTACGCCTTAGAAAACCTCAAATCAATGTACTGGAGATTTTTTCTTTTTCCTTGGGGTAGATTTTTTTCTATTAAAAGCCCTAATTTAGTAAGGGCTGTTTTAATGTCCCCGCCAAGAGGAAAGTAAACCTCCCAACCCTCTTGGGTTTTTAAATTTAATTTTTCTTGACCGTCAGTCATAAATTGTTGGGGGCTAATTTTTAATGTTTCGTTAAAAAAGTTTAAAATTTCTAAAATTTGAACCATTTTATCCGGGCTAATGACTTCAAGGGGTATTTGAGACGACGGCTGGGTTTCGGCTAAAATCATAAGGAAATTTTTATCAACGGTCTCCTTAAAAATAACGCCTTTGTTATCAATCAAATAGCAGGGCTCATTTTGAGTATAACACCAAACCGCTTGAGGAACGCGCTCTTTCAATTCCAGAAAAAGGGTGTTGGGCGGCACTTTTTTTATCAGTATGTCTTCAACAGCCGGCTCCATTGCCTTTATCTTTTTTTTGATATTTTCAGTGTTTAGCAAAAAAAATGATTTTTTAAAAGAAAAAATAGCAAATCGTTTTTCAAGCTCATTGTTTACTAAATCATTAACTTTCGGAATAATATTGCTTAAACCGTCTGGAGCTGTTATTTTTATTTCTTTAATGGCTAATAATGGCGAAAATAATAATAAATAAGCCAACGCAATAAGCAAAATTGCCCCCAAAAAAATAATCCGAAAGCCAAAGTTTTTCCAGATTGATTTCTTTTTTTTGTATTTTGCCTTAATTCTCCGTGATTTTTTTTTGACCCTGTATTGGCTCATAAAATAAGTGATTGAGTCATCAAGTGGTTAAGTGGTTAAGTGGTTAAGTGGTTAAGGATTCCACTCTTCTTCCTGTCTTACTAATAATTCTTTGGCTTTTTCGGGCTGAGCCATAATGTTTTTAACGATTTTTTCCATACGCATGCCTTGGGAACCCTTAACCAGCAAAACATCTCCTCTTTGAATAAAATTCTTTAGAAAATCTGATAATTTTTCCAGCTCAGAAAAAGAAAAAATTCGTTCTTGCGGCAAGCCGTTAGTTTGGCTGGACTCGGCTATGAATTGCGCCATTTGGCCATAAGTAATAAGATAATCAACTTTCAAATCAGCGGCTGTTTGACCAATGGCTTTATGGAATGTTTGGCTTGTTTGGCCTAATTCTAACATATCGCCTAAAACCGCAATTTTTCTTTTGGCTTGCATTGTTGATAGCGCTTCCAATGCCCTTTTGCACGATTCGGGCGAAGAATTATAGGTGTCGTCAATAATCAACGACTTGTTTTTCCCTCCAAGCCGGCGCATCCGTCCGGCTGGCGGGGTGTAGGCGGCAAGGTTTTGCGAAATATCTTCTAAACTCATTTTATAAAAAACACCCACGGCCACTGCTGCCAATAAAGGATAAATCTGATGAAAATACACTCCTTCAGACAGAAAAAAATCCGATGCCTGGCCATTGTTCTTTAGTTGAAATGAAATGCCGCTTTCAACTTGCTGGATATTGTTAATGGCGATATCGGCTTGTTGTTTTATGCCAAAAGTAATGACCGCTGAGTGAATTTTTTCTTTAATTTTTTGAACATCGCAGTTATCTTGGTTAATGATTGCCAAACCGTCTTTGGTTAAAAAGAAAAACGGGGATATTTTTTCTTGAAAAATTTTCTCCATAGTGCCAAAAAATTCCAGATGCGCTGGAGCCACGGCTGTCAAAACAGCCACCTTTAAAAGGCCTGCTGGAATCATTTCCAGTAAGTATTTCAGGTCGCCGGGCTTGTCAGCGCCGATTTCCAAAACCAAAATCGCGGGGTAATTGCTTTCCTTAAATAAAGCCAGTCGTAAGCCAGTCGCCAATAATTTCAACCAACCAATAACCGATTTCTGCGGCGAGTCCAATCCTAAAACCGCAAATGGCACCCCAAGCTCATTGTTATAATTTTTAGCGCCTCCTCTCACGGAAAATTTTCCTTTCAAAACCAAGCAAATGGCCTGCTTGGTGGAGGTTTTACCCACACTGCCGGTAACCGTGATAACTTGCGGCCATTGTTTTTCTAATACCTGACGGGTTAAAATTTTCAGTAATTTTTTAATCAGTTTTTTCATTTTATCTTTTCAAAACCTAAATATTTTTGCAACAACTTGGGTATTTTGACCGAGCCGTCTTTTTGTTGGAAATTTTCCAAGATAGCGATAATCGGCCGCATGGAAAAAGCTGTGCCGTTTAAAGTATGCACAAAGTTTAATTTGCCATGTTTGTCGCGATACCTAATGTTCAAACGACGTGCCTGAAAATCAGTGCAGTTTGAAGTAGAGTGGGTTTCGCGGTATCTATTTTGACCTGGCAGCCAAACTTCAATGTCGTATTTTTTGGCCGCGGGCGCGCCCAAGTCACCGGTGCAGATATTAACCACTTGATAAGACAGGCCCAGTTTTTGCATTAGTTCTTCTTCGTTTGCCAAAAGCGCTTGGTGTTCTTTTTCCGAATCCTCGGGCTTGCAAAAAACAAACATCTCTATTTTATCAAATTGGTGCGCCCTTAAAATACCTTTAGTGTCTTTGCCGTAAGAACCCGCCTCTCTCCGAAAACAAGTGGAAAATCCAATGTAGCGCAAAGGCAAGACATTTTCTTCAAAAATTTCGCCCGCGTGCATCGCGCCAAGTGATTGTTCAGAGGTGGCAGTTAGATACAGGTCGTCTTTCTCCAGATAATATGCCTCTTCATCGTCAGTTTGCTGCAAGTAGCCCATTGCCCAAGCCATTTCTTTTTTAATCATCACCGGAGGAATCACCGGAACAAAGCCCTTTTTTGTTAAAGTATCCATTGCTAAATTTATTAAGGCAAACTCCAGCAAAGCAGCCGCTCCTTTAAAATAATAAAATCGGCTGCCGGCCACCTTAGCCCCTCGCTCTGTGTCAATTATGTCCAATTTTTCGCCGATTTCCCAATGTTCTTTTGGCTGAAAATCAAACTTGGGCAAATCCCCTACTTTTCTTGCCGCCACATTTTGCGAATCATTCTTGCCAACAAGCACGTCGTCTAAAGCAGGGTTGGGAATTTGACACATTAAGTCATTAAAATCTTTTTCAATGATTTTCAGCTCCTGCTCGTTATTTTGGACTTTTTCTTTAAGCTCGCGGGCTTGATTTTTAACTCCATCATCAATGTTTTCACCTCGGCGGTTTGACAAGTTCACCGCTTTGCTCAATTCGTTTCGCTTCGCTTTCATTTGTTCGGTTTGAACGATTAACTCCCGCCTTTTTTTATCCAGCTCTAAAAGCTTATCAATGTCAACATTAGCGCCTTTATCTTTGCAGGCCTTTTTTATTTTTTCAGGATTTTCCCTGATGAATTTTATATCAAGCATAAATTTAGATTTATGATTTACGATTTATGAATTATGAATTATTCTTAAATCTTAAATCCTTATTCTTAAATCATTAAAAAACTCGTCCCCAAAAGTCATTATAACATTTATAACCCTTAAAGACGAGTGTCTCGGCTAATAATACCGACGATTAACCGATTAGATAGCGACTAAAAATTAATTGTATTGAGGTATCATGAGAAGCACATCTCTTAACTCCAACTCTTTTTTTACCTCGGCCACTGCCGCGGTTTTTATCTTATCTCTTATTGAGACATAGGCATGAAAAACATTCTCCTGGTCTAATTTTCCCGGATTTTCACACAATATCGGTTCGCCGACGAAAAAAAGAGTTGCCCAATTTTTGTTTGTTTTTAAAAGAGCGAGCCAGATTGCCACTCTGAATGCTAGTTTGAAATCTTCACTTCTATCAGAGTACAAAACCGGCACTGTTTTATAGACCAATATTGCTTCTGAAAACACAGGTCTCTCCTCCTTTCTTTCTCATTTTAAGACTTACGGGTTTGTAATCTCTCATCTTCCAAATCAGCTAAGATTTGATTACTTTGCATTTACCAGCTTTATATTCAGCCATTCCGTCTCTAACCAACTCGTCTAACTTCTGCGCTTCCTTGCCCTCTAAATAATATGTGGGCACCGCATTTTTGCACAACCTTTTGTATTCTCGCAAAGGCAAAATCACTATTCCTTTTTGCTTTAAAATAGTTGCTTTGGATAAAGTTATCTTATTATTTATTGTTTGAGTAGCCATATTATTTAGTTTATTCAATTTTACCCAAAAACTTTCATTTGTCAAAAAATTTCGTTGGAGCTGTTGAAATCCGATTTCAACAGCTCCAATAACTGATCTGTTATTTTATTTAGGACTTACGGGTTTGTCCCAAAATTGTCATTCCGAGGCGGAGCCGAGGAATCTGATGGCGATAGCCATCATCTCTTCGAGCCTGAGGCCTCAGAGCCGAAGGCCTGAGGGTAATCCCGAAGGATCTCAATGGTTGAGACCCTTCGGCTATCGCCTCAGGGCGACACTACGTGTCGGATTCTTCGCCTGCTGGCTCAGAATGACGGCAAACCCGTAAGTCCTAT
>CAYVXQ010000072.1:0-4658 GCA_964454625.1 uncultured Candidatus Saccharibacteria bacterium | reverse complement strand
GTGTCGGATTCTTCGCCTGCTGGCTCAGAATGACGGCAAACCCGTAAGTCCTAACTAGTTTAATCTATAAATTTAAGAGAGGCGGTCTCTGAAAATCTCTGAAAAATTAGAAACTGATTTCAATCGCCCTTCGGCTGTCGCGATAACTGCCCTTTGATACAGCGGTAATTTTTTCTTCATCAACATCAACCGAAATATTGACATCGTAAAAATAATCTGCTTGCCAAAAAAAAGAAAAATTATCAGAATTTCCAGAGTAACGGATTCTATACAATGCCTCTTCAATGCCAGTGTCAGCGGCCGTGAAAGCCAAAACCGAATCGCTCAAATTGCTGGTTATTTTTATCTGGCTGACCAAGATAGTGGTTAAAGCGAAAAAACAAGCCGACATTATGGCTAAAACCACTATCGTCAGATATAAAGCCACTCCCTTGTTGAATTTAATATTGGACATCTAATTGTCTTTGCGAAACAGTGCTTTGGATTTGTATTTCCTGCGGCACGGTTGTTCGGCTTTTAATTTTCATAACAATAGTCACGCTTGGTTGCAATAAATCGTCTTGGCCTTGACCATTGAGCAAAAAATACAAATTATCCACTAAAAGCCCACTGGTTGTTAGGGCCACGGGCTCTCCTAAATTGCCCCAAGTATTGTCGGTAGATTTTTTAACCATTATAACTCCTGATGTGATGTCTCTAAAAAACTCAACGCATTTCGCTTCGCTCTCATAGTTAAGAAATCTTACAGCAACGTTATTGCTCTCGGGATTTTCATAATTAAAATTTTTGGCGATACAATTGCCCAAAGTATCTTTTTGAACCATACGCAAGGCGCGATTCATATACTCTAAAGCATAAGAAACCTGATTAAGCAATTCCGCCTTTTCTAATGCCTTCTGATGCTCGCTTAACGCCATTGCCAATAATTGAGAGCCGATTGTGATAAAAATGGAAAAAACGCTGATAGCCACCAGCAGTTCAATTATCGTGGTGCCAATTTGTCCTAATTTTTTGAACATAGGCAATGAAATTTTGGCAAGTTGTGCCAAAATTTTAAAATAAAACACAAATTACAAAACACAAATTACAAACAAAGCACAAAACACAACTTTCAAAACACAAACTAACTGCGAATTACGAAATGCCTTTTTAAGGTCCGTCCTTAGCCGCTGGCTTTTCAATGTTTACAACCCGAGTTTAAACAGTACTGTTTAAACTCGGGTTGTAAACATTGCGACAGACCTTGTTTTTTGGCATTTCGTAATTCGCAGAAACTAAGTCTTTAAATTTGTTTGTGCTTTGTGTTCTGTGCTTTGTGCTTTTAGCTCCTTAACGCCAGTCATATAATTTTTCTTGTAAAATCATTGGCGAGTATTTACTTGGCCACTCCATGGCCACTGAAATATTTAAAACATAATCGGTGCCGCTGTCAATGATAATTTTTCTTTTAAACTTTGTTGCGACACCATCACTATAATAATTGAAAAATCCATTTGTATCTATTCGCAGGGGTTGACCTGAGTAAGAAGCAAGGGTCGGGTCATTGGTTCTGACATCTTCATAATCAACCTCGCAACCGTCAGCGCAACCCATAAGTCCTTCATTCCAGGCATTATCAGGGTCAATGTTTTGCTCTAACCAATTGCTGTCGCGGATGTTTCTCACAATCTCCAGCCCCTCTAAAGCCAACTGGCTGGCGGTGAATTTATCGCTGTTATCTGTTCCGAGAGAAATAGCCATTGGCACCAACGAAAAAACGCCTAAAATGCCAACAGACATCACTAAAATAGCCACCATAATCTCAATAAGGGTGAATCCCCGCCTCCCGAGCAAACAATTTTTAATTTTAAATTTTAAATTTTTAAACAATTTTTAATTTTAAATTTTTAAAATTTTTTGGGAATGAAAATTGTTGTAATCTGATTTCAACAGCTTATTACTCTATTTCTACGCGGCCAACTGAATTAACCTTAACAACACGATTTTCGCTTTGAGATGATTTTAAAGTAATTTCTGCCTCAACTCCCCAGTTGGTTCTGTTGAGCCAAACCACTGGGTCGGGCGCCGTGAAAACAACATTCAAAGGCGAAGGAAGTACTTGCTGAATTTGAATATTTTTTTCCAAAGAAACCTCTCTTATGATTTTATCTTCGCCGTCGTACTGAAAGTTGCTATTGGGGCAATCATCACTGCAATCGGCAAAGATTAAATAAGAATTAAGGGACTCGGCTATGTTAAATTTTAGACCGAAACCACAAATATCTTTACTGCCGCAATCAGCTTCGGCAACCGAAGACAAAGCCATTTCTTCAACCTCTCTTAAATCCTGCGCCACCTGATAGCCGGCCCTTTTCAGGGCTAAACGTTCTTCTGATGAGCTGGAATCAGCAAAAACCACCGCGCTGATAATGGCGATTATAGACATGGTTATTAGAAGTTCAATGAGAGTAAAACCCTTGTTCTTTATTAAATAATTTTGCATTATTTATTTGATTTTAATGCTTAATGGAATAAAACACAAATTACAAACAAAGCACAAAACACAATTTTCAAAACACAAACTAAGTCTTTAAATTTGTTTGTGCTTTGTGTTTTGGAGATTGTGTTTTGTTTGTGCTTTGTGTTTTGTGCTTTGTGCTTTGTTCATTATGTTAGGACTTACGGGTTTGCCGTCATTCTGAGCCAGCAGGCGAAGAATCCGACACGCAGTGTCGCCCTGAGGCGATAGCCGAAGGGTCTCAACCACTGAGATCCTTCGGGATTACCCTCAGGATGACGGCTATCGCCGTCAGATTCTTCGGGCTGGTGCCCTCAGAATGACAATTTGAAAGGCAAACCCGTAAGTCCTATATGTTTTGTATTTTTTGATTAAAATAATAGATTCAAATACCAATGAATAATCTTCTCTCCCCAAAATAGTCCTATGAAAGTGCCCAGCACTAAGAATGGCCCGAAAGGCACCTGACTTTGCATTTTCTTTTTACCCAGGGCTAAAAGAATAACTCCCACAGCCGCGCCGATTAAAAAAGCTAAAAATAAAGCCAAAATAATGTTTGGGAATCCTAAAAACAAACCCATAAAAAAAGCTAACTTGACATCGCCAAAACCGAGCCACTTGCCGCGAGATACCAACCATATTAGAAAAAAGAAACCTCCTGCTGAAATGCCAGCAACAATAGGGTTAATAATTGATTTATGATTTATGATGTATGAATTAAGAATAATAAATAAACTAACTACAACAATCGCAGGATAAACCGCCTTATCGGGAATAATATAATTTTTTAGATCGTAAACAAATATCAAAATAAAAAAAGAAATAATAACCCATTCATAAATCTTAAATCCTAAATCATAAGGAGGTAAAATATAAATCAGTAAAAATAAAACAGCAGTCGCTATCTCTACCAAAAGATATTGAAACGATATTTTCTCGTGGCAATAGCGGCACTTACGACGCAAAAATATAAAGCTAAAAATAGGTACTAAATCCCAGAACCCCAGACAATGACGGCATTTGGGGCAAAACGACCGCCCCTGATTTATTTTTTTGCCTTGCTCCCAACGATAAATCAAGCAGTTTAAAAAACTGCCCCAGCAAGCGCCAAATAAAAATATAAATAAATAAATTGTTACCTTTATGGAATAAAACACAAATTACAAAACACAAATTACAAACAAAGCACAAAACACAATTTTTAAAACACAAACTATTTTAATTTTGACTTTTCTATTATGGCGGAAAGTATATTACGGATTTCTTGAACCTCTTGAAAAAGATTTTTCATTCTTTCTGTAAAAATAGGGTCAGCCTCCTCAATAAGTTCTAACCAGTGTTGTGTTTCTTTAGCTTCCTTTCTAGATATCCGAAGTTTATAGACAAAATCTTTCTTACCCAGCGCCTCATTAGCTTCCCTATAATTTGCGCCAATTGAACCAGCAGATCGGATTACTTGAGCTATTAAGGGATTGTTTATTCTATCATTGGGTAATTCTTTGCATAACCTAATAACTCTCTTTGCAAACTCCGTTGTTCTATTTTCAAAATCTCTGAATTTATTTGTGCTTTGCATTTTGTGTTTTGTGTTTTGTTTGGGTTTTGTGCTCTGTGTTCTGTATTTTGTTTATTATATCAAAAAATCAGCGGGAAAAAAATCCCGCTGGTTTTTTTGTTGAAAAACCAAAACACTATAAGGTTGCGTCAGCCGGACAGATAAAAGAAGGGGTGCCAAGCGTACCATTGCAATCTGCAGTGCTTGGGTTGGTCTCTGTAACGCCGACTTTGCCCGCGCTGTCAATGCAATAATAACTGGCGCCGCCTTTTGCGTTCAAAGCCGCGTACAGACACGCCGCATCGTCTGACACCTCAATAACGGGATTCTCTCCGCTAAAACCCTTTGCCAACACATCAGCGCAAAGAGGTATCATTTCGGAAGGAGTGTCGCAATCAAAACCGGTAAAACTGCCCTCATCTGACTGATAAGAAACGAGTAATGCCCTCATTTGCGACATTGCTGATTCAACCCGCGCGTCTTTGGCTTTCTTAGTGGCTGAGGGAAAACTCACCAAAACAACCGAAGCCAAAATGCCGATAATGGCGATAACAACCAGTAACTCAATTAAAGTAAAACCTTTTTTTGTGAACATTTTAAACTATA
>CAYVXQ010000071.1:0-4694 GCA_964454625.1 uncultured Candidatus Saccharibacteria bacterium | reverse complement strand
GAGCAACTTCCTCGGCCAAGTTGGGCTGGGGTCTGACCCCTGAGCAAACTAAAACGCCAAAATTTGGCAGCAAATATTGAATTTCAACATTGAATTCTAACTATGTTGTCAGTTTGAGCCAGCAGGCGAAAAATTTCGGAGATCCTTTATTGGGGCTCAAGAAGACACAAGGTAAAAAACCTAAAAAATTTTATGCCTCAATTAGCCGCCAGCCCCCGCGGCAATGACTTTGCTGCGGGGGAAAGAGAACTTACTGACGAAAATATTTTTCAGCTTTTATCCCAAGGCGTTCTGATTTTAATGGAAGACGATCTAAGGAGGTTGCAGGGCGAGCAGGCCCAGACAGTAAGAGAAACAATGGTGCGGGGTCGGCTGAAAATGGTGTCTCCTCGCCTTGCCGAAGCGGGCGAAACGCAGGAAAAAAAAACAGAAACATTGGCAACTTCGCTTGCTCAGGGTAGTTTTTTATTAAAACTCAAGAATAGTTTTGCCCGTTTTAAGCGCAAAAAATCCGACCTGCGCTTCGGCAAGGCGAGGGAATCTTTTCAACCTCCTTCTCAAGTTATATCTCAGAGCTCGCCTCAGGTCTCGCGGCCCCAGGTTGTTTTTTCAACAACAGAAACAAAACCCAGTCCAGCGCCCTTGAAAAAAGGTCTGGCTTCAGGTTTGCGCTTAGGGGAAAGAATTATTGAGGCGAACAAAGAAGAGCCCGAGGCAGAATCATTAGAATCAAAAAGAACAACCCAACCGCAAGTTCTTGCGCCAAAACCTTTAACGCAAGAGCAAATTTCCCAACCAAAGATTTTACCAGAGGGGGCTCAATTGCCTATCTCTTCTCCGCTGCCTGTGGTTCCGGTTTCTTCTGATATTCAGCCTTTACCTGATAATTTAAGAGCCGAGCCGTATGCGATAGACGACTTAGAGGAACGTTTGAAAGAAAAAAGTCGTTTGCAACAAGAGAAAAGCGAACTTGACGCCAAATTGCAGGTTTTTTGGCCGCAACGTCGTCCATTAGAGCTGAAAATAGCGGTTTTACGTGAAGAGCGGCAGGCATTTTCAAAGTCATTGTCGCCTTTTGCAGTTAAGGATGCTCAATTAAGAGCTCAGACAAGGGATATTACTGAAAAAGAGAAAAAAGCCCAGTCGCCCCAAGAGAGGCATCAGTTAGAAGAGCAACGTTGGGCTTTAGAGCAGCAACGTCAGGGACTTGAGAAGCAAAAGTGGGCTCAAGAAGAAAAGATTGACGCCAAAGACGCAGAAATTAAAGCCGCGGAATTGCAATTAGAGGCGGTTTTAACCCAAGAGGCTGATTTACGTCAGCGCAAAGAAGCAGTAGTTGAGGGCTTGGAAAAAATTGTTCTAGCTCAAGAGCGATTGATGCTCAATGACAAATTGTCGGCTTTGGATTTGCAAAGAAGAGGTCTTGGCAAAGATATATTTGCCTTGAAAGCTGAAGAGGATTTGTTTAAAAAAAAATTAGAGGAAATCAGCGACAAAGAACGGATTTTTGAAGCGCAAGAGACATCTTTAGAGGAGACATATGAAAAAGCCGCTTCTTTTAAAGAGAAAAAAGAAATTGAGCAAAACAGATGGCGTTTGGCCGAACAAAGAAAAGATGCTGAGGAGAAACGTTGGGAGATCGAGAAGAAGATTGAAAAAAACAAGGAGCAAGCTGATATTTTAAAGCTCAATTCTAATGAGATACTGCGCAAACAAATAGCCCGAGAGATTAGAGCCCAAGAGATTGATATTTTATTGCGTCAGGCATTTAGTCAAGCGGAAAATATTTTAAAGATTAGACATCAGCAGAAAGACCGCATTGAGGCGGCTCAAAAACAAGAGATTGAAATAAGAAGCGAACAAGACAAGCCCTGGCTGCCTTTTTTGAAAAAGACCATATCTGATGAGGCGGCTTCGTTTCAATCCGAGGATGTCATCGCCTCGCCAAAGCCAACCCCGGCAGATTCAGAGGTTTTATCAACATTTGAAGCTCAAAGCGCGGCTAAAATCAGGCAGAAAGTTGAAGAAAGAGAAAAAGAAAAAAAATTGGCTTTAATTCAACAAAGAGCTGAGGATCAAAGAGGGTCATTAGTGGTGCCTAAAATCAAAGGATCGATTTCCAAAGCGGATGTGCTGTTTAAACTCTTACAGATTTCACCCGACGAACAGGCCAACAGGGAACGTTTTTTAGCTCGGCTGGCTGGCCGCACTCCGCTTTTTGCAGTTAGTTCAAAGAAGGAGGGCAAAGAGATTATTTTTCGCCCATTAGTAAAAAAATCGTCATTTTTTGAAAAAATTTTAGCAAGATTTTTGTTTCTTTTAATAATTTTTGCCGTGGTGGCGACAATCATTGCCCTGGTTTATTTTTATGTTATTTTACCAAAACCCGAAATTCATTTTCCCTTGCCGCCGGTTTTGCCGGGTGCTGGAAATGAGGCGACAACCAGCCCGCCGTCTACATCAACCCTGCCCGAAATAGAGTTTCCAGCCGGCTCAACTTCAACTGAATCGGGCTTGTCAACCACCACGGGTGAAGCTCCAGTTATCCCCACCTTGGTTGCTTCAACATCTGTTGTTGTTTTACCTGAACCCTTAATTCCAATAGAAAAAACAACAACTTTAGAATTTACCACGAGCACAGAAATAGCTGGGCTGTTGAAAAAGGCGCTGGAAGATAATCAAGGCGATAATTTGAATCGTCTAATTTTTCAAACAAAAGACCAGACCGTCTTGAATTTGCCTGATTTTTTGGCAGCTTTTAAGGTTGCTTTGCCCGCGGCCATCGGAGATTTATTGGAAACAGACGGATTATTATTGGTCTCAGGCCAGGGCCTGTCCAGTCGTTTTGGTTTTATTGTATCAGTTAAGGATGCGGCGGCTTTACCTTCGGTTTTAAGGGGCTGGGAGACAAATATGGAAAAGGATTGGTCGGGTCTTTGGTCGGTTTTAGGCAAAACCAAACCCGCTCTTACCCCTTATTTTCTTAACGCTAAATACAAAAATATGTCTTTTCGTTATCAAACATTCACCAAACAGGATTTTGGTATATGTTATTGCGTGCTTGACGATTATTTTGTGATAGCCACTTCGTATGCGCAAATGAAATTGATTTTAGAAAAGGTAAAAGGGATTACTCCTTAACATTTTTTAACCGCGAATTACGAATGCCTTTTTAATGCCCGTTCTTAGCCGCCGGCTTTTCAATGTTTACAACCCGAGTTTAAACAGTACTGTTTAAACTCGGGTTGTAAACATTGCGACAGACCTTGTTTTTTGGCATTTCGTAATTCGCAGTTTCTAACTTAAAAAATGGTCGTGTGCTTTTATTTTTCGTGTTATTATGTTAATAATTGATAAACAAGGTTCTATATCTTATTTTTATTTTTTTTATGAACAAACAATTTATTGCTAAACAGACCGAGAAATTAAAAAAAACAAAACAGGACTTGAAAAAGCAACTGAGTTCTTTTTCCAACGAAAGCAAAACCAATGCTGGCGAATGGGATGCCAAGATGCCGCTTTACAATGGGGGCATTGAAGAGGAGGCCGACGAGGTGGAGGAGTTTGCCACTCGTTTAACCCTTAATGACACCTTGCAGGAAGAATTAAAAAAGGTTAATTTGTCTTTGCAAAAAATTAAAAAAGGCAAATATGGCATTTGCGAAAAATGCGGCGAGCCGATTATTCAAGGTCGGTTGGAGGCATATCCGCAAGCAGAATATTGTAAGGATTGCCAACAATAACAATGTCAACAAAATCGCAAACAATTATCATTGGCCATAAAAATCCGGACACGGACTCTGTCGCATCAGTTTTGGTTTACGCCAATCTAAAAACTAAATTAGGGGAACAGGTTGAGCCAGCCATAGCAGGACCTTTAAATAATGAAACTCGTTTTGTGCTTTCTTATTTAAAGCTTGAGCCTCCTAAACTTATAGATGACCTAAGAGAAAGACAGGTTATTTTGCTTGACCACGGAGAAATGTCCCAAGCACTTATTGGTCTTGATAAAGCAGAAATAGTAGAAGTTATTGACCATCATAAAATTGGGGACATTCAAACCCAGACACCAATTTTGTACAGAGCAGAACCAGTAGGCAGCACTTGTACTATTGTGGCAAAGCTTTTCAAGGAAAAGGGGGTTAAAATAGAAAAACGAGATGCCGGCCTTCTTTTGGCTGGAATTATTTCTGACACTTTGTTTCTTCATTCTCCGACCACCACAAAAGAGGATAAGGAATTTCTCCAAGAACTTGCCGAAATTGCTGAAATTAAACCAGAAAAATTTGCTCAAGAGATGTTTGAGGCAAAATCAGATATAAGCTCCTTAACCGTTAAAGATATTATCAGCGGAGATTATAAAGAATTTGAATTTGCAGGGGTTAAGTTTGGGGTTGGGGTTTTTGAAACAGTAAAGCCGGCAAAAATAAGGATTCTTGATGCAAAAATCTTTCACGAATTGGAAACATTTAAAAAAGAGAAAAACATAAAACTCTTTTTTTTCTTGCTCGTTGATATTCTTGAACAGTCCTCATTTTTATATCTTGCCGGAGAGGAGGAAATTGAGTTATGTCAGAAAGGTTTTTCCGGAAAAATAGAAGGAAAGGTAATGTTTTTATCAGATGTGGTTTCAAGGAAGAAACAAATAATTCCAGTTTTATCCCGTCTTTTAGAACACAAATAATAATAATAAT
>CAYVXQ010000070.1:0-4746 GCA_964454625.1 uncultured Candidatus Saccharibacteria bacterium | reverse complement strand
TTTAGTATCCTGAATTTTTACATCCTCAATCCACCAACCTCTTTCGCCTTTCGGGAAAGAGCCGTCTTTATCCGGCAGATAGACTTTACAGAAACTGCCTTTGAATTGCTGGGACAAGGCAGAATCTAAAGTTGGCCTGATTGGCCTCTGGTTTTGATATTCAATCAAAACAGGCATGTTTTTGAAAGCTTTTTTGGTTATTGTTTGAGGATTATCTTTATCTCGAAAAAGCCCATCTTCAACAACAACTCCCTTGGTAAACTCTCTGATAGCATCAGCCTTTCTCTGGTCAGCGCCTGCCCAGCGATTGCTTGAAGCGGTGCTGATGGCAAATTTACTGCCTAATCTATGACCAAGAGCCTGGGTCCAAGGAGATGACGAATAAATCATCGTGCCGACCGATAAAGCAATGGCTAAAACAAGAGGCAATCCTCTGGTTTTGCGGCCGCTGATGACAAAAACTGAAGAGATGAGCATTAAAAGAATTAAGATGCTTAATCGCCAGCCCAACATTATTGTGCCCAATGGCCAGACAATAAAATTGAAAGCAATGAGCAAAAGCCAGGCCGCTAAGCCAGCTATGGGCAGAGCAATAAAATCCAAAGCAACAGCGCTTAAAGCATGGGCTAAAAGAAAAGGCCCGAGTGCCAGGATTAAAACACAGAGAGCGGCATAAATTGGCTGATGCGCCAAAAACAGAATAATGCTGGCCAGAATCAGACTAATAAAGATTAAGCATAAAATTTTAATGCCTATCTTAATCTTTCTGTTGGCTTTCTCCAGCTGGACAATAAAATCATCAATGTTCTCATGATAAACTATTTGCAATCTGGCTAACATATTCTTGGTTTTTCTGGCTAACCAGATTAACAAACTTAAAGCCCATTCACTGCGAATAAGACCAACAATCAAAGCGATAAAAATCATTATCTGGAGAAACAATCCCCAGGACAATCTTTCGAGTTTCATTTTTTACTCATCCTCCTTGCTTTGGCTTGTTCTAGTTTTTGTTGTAATCTTTCAGATTCTTCTTTTGAGCATAAATTACACCCCTTTTTGTTAAGTTGCTGTTGACAGCTTAACAAAAAACAGCCTAATTTGCAAGTTCGGTTGACAGGATTTTGTCAATGGATTAAAATAATTACAATGTTCAAAATGATAAGAACCCTGCTTCGCAAGAACCCTGCTTCGCAAGAACCTTTTTACTCGCTAACGCTCGTAATTAAAGAGGTTTGGGCTATAGAAGGCGAGCAAGGCGGGCCGGTAGAATTCTCAAATCCAATTCACGCTCAAAATATCCAAGAACTTATTGCCAGCATAACCAATTGGCTGATTAATATTGGTTTGGCAATTGCTGTTTTAATGCTCATTTACGGCGCTTTGGTATTTATTACTGCTGGCGGAGTTGAAACCAGAGTAACTCAAGGCAGAAAAATTCTTACATGGTCAGTTATTGGTTTGGCAACTCTTCTTTTGGCCAAAGGCGCGGAATTTATAATTAGAAGCTTTTTATAGTTTTTTGAAAAGAAAAAAAACGGCAAAAGAGATTTTATTCTTTCCGCCGTTTTGAGATTGATTAGTATATGATTTCTACTGGCAGAGGTCTTTCGCTCTTGTGTTTTGGCCCTGCCAGATAGATATTTGTAACTTTTTTAGGGATTCGTCCTGCGGTATTGATTTTATACTGCACGCTGTCATTAAATCCCCACATCCAATCTTCTAGTCCTCTGGAAGGTGCTTGGATCAATAATTCTAATCCCTCCTGCATTTTTTTATCATCTTTGCTACGCCGTAGTCGTGCCCATGTTGAACCCGGCTGAATTAAATAACTACCTACTAAATCCCTCTGTTCACCAGAGGGATTTTTCTCCAAAAAATCAACTGGCACGATATAGCGAACCGGCGTTGGATTTGTCCGGGAAATTTGCGACTCTATTAACGCGCATCGCCTCTGGCCAAACCTTGCTTTGACAAAATCGGGAATACTCTCATTGAGAAGAAAAAATTCCTGATTTTCGATGTTTTTTATATTTGCATCGTAGCTAGGCAAGTCTTGGCCATTTAGCAAGACAACAAGCGGTTCAAAGCCGTAGCGCTGTTTGTACGCGGCTAGCGTCAGAGTTCGCACGAGCGGATTTTCAAAAGGTATTTCCAGTCGCTCTTTTTTTGCGGCCAAATCCTGCTTTTTTAACAGATTGTTGATTTTGACAGCAGGCCAGGAATTGCTGTGCTCAGCCCATATTTGTATGCAGGACCAACCTACTTTAGAAGCAAAAACAATCGCTGCGATCATCAGAAATGTCTTAGCAAGCCGGCGCACTGAAACGTTTTCTATTGCTTCAAGCAAGGCCAAGACTGTCACAAAAAAACCCGCGAACAAACTAACATAAACTGGCATTGTCTGCCAGATAAATATCTGAATGGCCCATACGCCTAGGACAACAATAATTATCCTAAAAAAGCGTGAAGGCTTTTTCAATGCATTTTCAATTGCCGTCCTTTGGGGCGCAAGTGCATCACTTGTAAGACCCAAGGCTGCGCCAACTAAAGTAGCTGCAGTAGCAAAGCTTATCCATAGAACAATCGTCCACAGAGTCAGTAAAGCTATAGCCGCTATTTTAAGTTGCATTGCATCCGTGATTATACTGATGCCCATTAGGATCAAGGCGATGATTAGCATTATCGGAACCCATAAAATAGCAGCTCCGATAAATCTGCAAATGACTTGCGCCGCATTTACTACCCCGCCAACAACCTCTTCTGCTCTGGCTCTTGCTTCTGGGCTTAGCCACAAAACCAAAGCCGCCAACCAAACCCAGATGTTCCCTAAGATTTCCATTTTTTATTTCCTCCTCAAAAATCCTATGCCCTCTAGATATCTTCGGGCAAAGGATTTGTTTTTTGGCTTACATTTTGTCCAATCGCGAAATGCTTGGGTAGCGCTTTTGATCGCATTTGCGCCAAAAAAATTATCGAGTTCTTTACCAACTTCCGGTAAATACTTTTTAACGAACGCTTTCACATCCTGAAATGCATCGTCAAACTCATCTTTCATACCGAAATCTAGCAAACTGTTGAATCCTATCTTATCCAACAACCCAGCATCAAACTGTTTCTGCAGGCCAATTAAACCCTGCTTGACCTGATTGATGTACTTTTTTTCTGTTGCCTCATCAAGTGGGACAGGCAACTGTTTGGGTATCCTGAACTGCCCGGCTAAACTAATTATAGATACGCTCTCATCAGGCCCTTTGCCAATGTCTTTGCAGGCTATCTGAAATGTGTCTCGCAAAGGCAATGGGATTTCTCGTTCCTGTAGGCACTGAAAAACATCTGGGATATAGGGAAGTGCTTCTCTAATTCCACTGGCAACAAAACCAGAGACATCTTCTAGCCGTTGTTTTATCTGCTGTTGGCCTTGCTGCCAAGCTTTCGCATTTCCGTTGATATCAATGCCGGCAGTTCTTAAACCTTCGGCTACACCGCCAAAAGCAGCGAGCAAATCGCCTATGGTTCTGATTCCTCTTTTTTCTTGCATTTTGACTCCTATAAATATTTAGTTTTAAAAATACTGATAATAGCAATATTATTTTTTTAATAATACTGCCATAGCAATATTTTTAAGAATTTGCGAGGGTAATTTATTTTTTTAAATTACCCTCATTGTTTTTAAGGTTTATTTTTCTCTCGTCGCCGCTCTAATAGCAAAAATTAGAGCTAGCAAAATCACAAGAACAGTTAAGAAAATCGCGAGAGAAAAAAATTTATCTCCCCAAACAGCACTTGACTTGGGCGCGGATGGGTCATCTAAGACTTTAAGCTGGACTTTGGCGGCCAGCACTAGGTTTAAATTTATTTTAATATCATGAATGCCGGGTTTTAATCGCGGCTCATCGGGCAGAAGACAAAATAGTGTGCCTTCTTTTGCCACTTTTTCTCCTTCTTGAAGTTTGTCCGGCTGAAAAAAAAGCACGAGCTTTGACTTCGTCAATTTGGACATTATAATATCCGTCAAACTTCAAGCCGCGAAAAATGAGCTGTTGATTTGCATAGTTATGCTTTATTTCTGAAGGCAGAACTAAAACATAAGGCAGTTGCGTAGATTGTTTTTCTTTTTCCGAACCGCAGGCTGTCAAAATCATTGTAGCGGCGATTAGCATAAGCCAAACTTTCATTTCAATCCTCCTCACGGCGTTATAGATTGATGCCAATTGCAAGCGGGATTTGGACAGAACCATGTTTTGCGTTCAGCCGCATTCTTGGGAATATCAACTGGTTTTGGCATCAGCACGCTGCATTTACGGCATTTGATTTGTCCATTTGGCAAAGACTGGATTTGCAATACATTACTACCAACAATCTGTGCCCCGTCCGGGTTAGTGACAACAATATCGTAATTGCCAATTGGACAAGTTTTTGGGATTGAAATCGTTGCCCGAAGAGCTACTGGCGAAACAAATTCAATATTGCTAATTGTCGCGCCAGGCGCTGAACAAATAACCGATGGCAAGAAAGTCTCATATTTTTTCTCTCTCCATCGTTTGGTCCGACGCTCTAGCTCTTCAGAAACTTCAACATCATATTCCCGGCGTTCTTTCTGGAAGCCAGCTCCTTGAACAAGAAGTGGCTTGCTATCACCAGGAAAAAATTGATTCGGAACAATTGTCATATATTTTTCCTCCTATATTCAATTGTGAAAGGACAAAAGAAGAGGAAGAAAGAGAGCTTTTTAGCTTCTTTCCTCCC
>CAYVXQ010000069.1:0-4754 GCA_964454625.1 uncultured Candidatus Saccharibacteria bacterium | reverse complement strand
TTGCTGGCGCTTGGTTTATGCTGGCCGGGGGAGATGTGGAAAAAACCGGCAAAGCCAAGGGCTTGATGATTTTGGGCGTGGTTGGTTTAGCCATTGCTTTGCTTGCCAAGCTCATTCCTTCAATAGTTAAATTAATTGTCGGAATGTAATTAATTACCCGGCCACACCCCTCTGCTTTATAGATTGCCGAGGAGCGGGGCCGGGGATTTCGGAAAAAGGTCGTTTGTTCTTGTTTGTTTTTTATTAGGAAATGAAAAAGATTTTATCAATTTTAATTCTAACAATTTTGGCAGTTGGTTTAATCGCTCCCTTAGGGGTTTTGGCGCAAAAAGAAAAATTAAAAGAATGCTGTTTAATCCGTCAGGATATGACATGGAAGACAGGCAGGATTTGTAATGTTGACCAGGATCCTCCTATCGAACCTCCTACTCAAATAGTGGAGTGTAAGGAAACTGGAGGGACCGATTGGGCTGAATGTACGCCCGATAATCCTTGTAAGTTATTCAAGCAAAACAAAGATAGTCCGCCGGTGCAATTAAGTATTGCCGGCAAATATAATACGGTTTGTCCTACGAACAATCCTGATGCGATAGCATGGTATTACTCTGACCAATGGGGCATGATTTGTCTTATCAACACGATTACTTATCTCACCAACTGGCTCTTTTACATAATGATAATCGCCGTGGTGATTCTTTTTGTGATTGCCGGCGCTTGGTTTATGTTAGCTGGGGGAGATGTGGAAAAAACCGGCAAAGCCAAGGGCTTGATGACTTTGGGCGTGGTTGGTTTAGCCATTGCTTTGCTTGCCAAACTCATTCCTTCGGTGGTCAAACTGCTTGTCGGAATGTAGGGCTATTCGGGCAAACTCTTTAATTACCTAAATCATCAGTCATATTTTCACTAAAATGAAAAGGATTTTATTTATTATTGTTTTATCTGTTTTTCTGACCAGCTTGGTTGTGCCTGTTTTGGTTAAGGCCCAAGGCCAGACATTGCCGAATAGTTGCACCATAACTAATCCCGCGGCAATCTACCCAGATTCAGGCTGTGCTACCCCTTGCGATTTTACAGCAAATAAAAACTGCGCAATGTGTTGTTTATTGAATACGATTTATAATATTACTAATTGGTTATTCACCTTAATGATGACGGCAGCGGTTCTTATTTTTGTGATTGCCGGGGTTATGTTTTTTACAGCTGGGGGAGATTTTGCAAAAACCAAGAAAGCGCAAGGTATGATAATCTTGGGTGTTGTCGGATTAGTTATTGCTCTGGTTGCTAAACTGATTCCTTCGGTGGTGAAGTTGATTGTGGGAATGTAGTTGACTTTGTTTTTAAATGTTTTGTACTATAAAAGAGCAATCTTAAAATTGCTCTTTTATAATAATCAGGGGCAAGCGCACTGATTTAGATAGAATTTGCCGCGGTGGCGGAATTGGCAGACGCGTTGGATTTAGGATCCAATGAGGCAACTCGTGAGAGTCCGACTCTCTCCCGCGGCACACAATAAATCTGCGAATTACGGAATGCCTTTTTAAGGTCCGTCCTTAGCCGCCGGCTTTTCAATGTTTACAACCCGAGTTTAAACATTACTGTTTAAACTCGGGTTGTAAACATTGCGACAGAAAATACTAAAAATCCGCCAAGGCATTGGCGAATTTTTAGTATTTTAATCACTCAATCACTTAATCACTTACCCCAGCTCAACGATTATTTTCTTTTTCTTTGGCTCCGCATTAGGAATACGGATAATCAGAATGCCGTTCTTGAGCGAGGCTTTTATTTTTTCGCTGTTGACATCTTCAGGCAGAATAATTTGCCGGCTGAAGGGGCCCCAATAACACTCCTGATAAAAGTACTTTTTTTCTTTATCTGAAGAAAAAATCGGTTCTTTCCTTTCGCCTTTAATAATCAGCATTTCATTTTCAACAAAGATGTCAATATCGCTTTGTTCAATGCCGGCAATGGGCGCTTGCACGCAGAATTCATTTTCAACTTGGAAAACATCAACCGCTAATTGACCTTTGGTTTTTAGCCAATCAAAAGCGCTTTTTTCCATTACAGCCGCGCCTTTGTCTTCTTTGGAATGTTTGTCTTTGTCCTTTTTATTTTTTTCTTTAGGCAGCCCGTCTTCTTCTTGGCATTCATTCTCTTCTTCATATTCTTCGTCTTGTTTTTTTTTGGTTTTTTCTTCCAGTCCGATGTTGTTTTTGAGTTTTTTGAAAAATGGCATGTCTTGTTTAAATCCGAAGCACGAAGCACGAAATCCTAAACAAATTCAAAGCACAAAATTCAAAAATCAGAAAGTTTAGAATTTAGATATTTGAATTTAGATATTGTTTCGGATTTCGAATTTAGAATTTCGGATTTATTTAATAATACAAATACTTTTTAATTTTTTCAATTTTTTAAACCAATAACTCACTAAACAGCCCAAAACGATTAAAATAACAATCGGCAAAAACAACCTATTCAATCCAGTCATTTTCATTATAGACCAATTATAAAGTCCATGCAAACTAATGCTTATCTCAAAACCAGTTATCCAATAAAGCCATTTTCGCGAACCGCGGCCAAAAGAAATAGCCACCCAATAACCAATGGTTCCTGAACATAAAGCGTGCAAAAAAGTGGCCAAAGCAAACCTCCAAAAACTCATCTCTAAAGCCCTGAAGGTGGCGAGCGGGGTATTAAATTTAGCCAGCACTAACATATTTTCCAAAGCCGCAAAGCCCAAAGCGCTGATAATCATATAAAGCATTATATCAACTGGCTCGTCTAATTCTTGATTGTGCAAAGTCCCCAGCCAGGCGGCTGAATATTTTACTGTTTCTTCAATAATAGCTCCGCTTAAAAATAATCCGGCTAGAGCCAAATTAGGAGATAATATTTTGAAGAATTCATCAATGCCGCGATATTTTTCTTCTAAAAAAATAGCCGCTACAGCGGAAAGCATTCCATAGAAAAAAATTTTAACCACCATTTTATTGGATTCCGGATGTTTGTCTTTTTTTAAATAAAAAAGCAGCCAGATGAAGCTGGGTAAAAGACCAAGCAAATATAGCAGAATCTGGATAATTTTCATAATTTGAGAGTGTAGAAAAATCCCTAAAAATGTCATTCCGAGCGTTAGCGAGGAATCTCCGGCAAGGTAAAAACCGCGTCAGAACGAGATTCTTCACGGAGTTTACACTGAACGAAGTGAATGTGTTCAGAATGACAAAAATAAGTTTTTCTACACTCTCAATTTATTGAATTGTTATATTTGCCCTAGGCTTGATGTATTTCCATTGTTGTTTATTTTTGAAATGAAAGCAAGCGCTAATTCCCACCATTGCCGCGTTATCGGTACAAAAATTTTTTTCTGGTACTAAAAAATCAACTTTTAACTTTGCACTTTTAACCTTAAACTGTTGCTTCAGATTTTGATTTGAAGCAACTCCTCCGCCCAAAATGATTGCCTTGGCTTGATATTCTTTGGCGGCTCGCAAGGTTTTTTTAAGCAAAACATCAATTACCACTTGTTGGATTTCCCGCGCCATAGCCATTTTGTATTCCTCAGATTGACAAACAGCCTTTCTTTGTTTTTTATAATCGTATAAAACAGCAGTTTTCAATCCGGAAAAACTGAAATCATAATCCTTTGAGTTAATCATTGGTCTTGGTAGTTTAACTTTTAACTTTAAACTTTTAACTTTAAACTCCATTGCGGCATTAGCCGCAATGGCTGGGCCTCCGGGATATCCCAAGCCAAGAATACGCGCTGTTTTATCAAAACATTCCCCAGCCGCGTCGTCTCGCGTTTCTCCCAACAATTTATATTTTCCAATGCCTTTTATCAAAAATAACTGCGTATTTCCGCCGCTAACCACTAACCCCACCGCTGGAAATTCTATTTTTTTTGAATTTTTGGATTTTGCATTTTGGATTTGTTTCGGATTTCGGATCTCGGATTTCGGATTTTCGCTAACTGGCGACAGCCAGTTAGCGAGCAGATGGGCTTCAAGATGATTAACTGGAATAATTGGCAAATCCCACCATAAAGCCAGTGCTTTGGCAAAATTCACCCCAACCCAGAGGCACGGCTCCAGCCCCGGTCCGATTGTAATTGCGATGGCGTTAATCTTTGGTTTTTGGTATTTCTCCAAAAATTTGAGCAGTTTCGGCCGTAAAATTTCCTCCCTCTCCAATATTTTTTCAACTGTTTTGAATTTTGGATTTTGCATTTTGGATTTGTTTCGGATTTCGGATTTAGGATTTAGGATTTTAAGCAACCTCGTTTCTGTTAGGGCTTTAGTTAAAACAACGACGAGGTTGTGTTGATGCTCCCGTTTGGCTAAAGTAGGATAAACCCCTCCATATTTTGCATGGAGTTTTACTTGTGACGAAACAATATTGCTTAAAATCCTTACCTTGTTGTTTCGGATTTCGTGCTTCGGATTTCGGATTTCCGTTGCCAGAATGGCAACGGCTGTATCATCGCACGATGTATCAATGGCAAGTATTTTCATAGATGTATTCTATCTTTTTTCTTGTTTTTTTTCAATTTTTTGGTTAGAATAACGACAAATCGCCTCGCCATTCGTTATTAGTTATTCGTTATTAGTTATTAGTTTTATTTGGCCCTATCGTCTAGAGGCCTAGGACTCTTGATTTTCAATCAAGCGACACCGGTTCGAATCCGGTTAGGGCCACCAAAACCAAAAACCCCTAAACTTGTTGAAGGGGTTTTTGGTTTTGGTGGTGTTTGT
>CAYVXQ010000068.1:0-4798 GCA_964454625.1 uncultured Candidatus Saccharibacteria bacterium | reverse complement strand
AATAGGCCGCTAAAAATTCTTGCCGGTGGGGCTGTGACTCGGCAAGTCCGGCTCCGGCGGCTTGGAGGTCAGGGTTATTTTCAAGGGTCCAGCCCGAAAGAGCGGCAAACTCGTCCCGCGTTTCTTGGCTAAAGATTTTGTCCCAAAGAAAATGTGAGAGCTCGTGGGCGATTGTCATTCGAATGCCAGTGTCGTCCCCGCTCAAGAATGTTTTATCGGTGAACTCAATGTAATCATCCCTGGCAATAGCTGAAGCATTGGGATATTCGGGGTTGATCAGTCCGCTTTTCCGGCGCACAAACTTATTAAGGCCTGGGATATTGCGAAAACCAATGGGCAGGTCTTCTAAAACCGTAATAATATACTGAAGTTCCTCAAGGGTGAATTCTTGAAAGTCCTCGGCTGGCTCGCCTCTTCCTGCGGTATATCCGTAGCGCATCTTCAAAACATTTTGCAGAAGCCACTTGTCATTGAGAAATGCCCCAAGCACTGCCCTGAATAAACGATTTGAGTAAAAAACCCGTTCAAAGCCCGCTTCTCCGGGCTGAATGGTTGGGTTGGAAAATTTGAAAGCGGCCTTTGATATTCGCACCCGCCGCGCAAGAGAAACCGAAGAGCCATAAGTGGGAGGCGCTTCAAAGTCGCGCGTTAAGTCCTGATGCATAAGCGACACCTTCCATTGAAAATATGTCAGACCAACCCCTTTCCAAATCTCATCCACCCTGCGGAACATCTCAAACAACATTCCGGCCGTGGATTCGTCCCAGAGATCCTCGTCATCCACCAAGACAACATTATAAACCTGCGCCAGTCGAATGGCCGCATCACTGTTTAATATAGTTGTTTTCTTTCCATCAAGAATAACAACCGGCGCGGGAGCGGGCTCGGGCAAATACACTTCTCCAAGATATGAAGTGGGGCTCGCCTGCCAGCTATAGGTAAAATAAGGAACTGGCTCGGGCTTAGGAACTGGCTCGGGTTTGGGAACTAATATAGACGTTGAAGTTGCTTCAGCTGTGGACGCGGCTGCTGGTGTTGATATTGATATTGGCTCTGCTTTAGATGCTGGCTTTTCTGGCTCTGGTTTTTCTTCAAGTTTAAGATTGACTCCCTCTTCAAATGTGGAAGAAACAACCGACGAAGATTCAAACGCTTCTTCTTTTAACGACTCAACAGCGGTTGGCAAGGCAGTTAGTTTGGACTCAGGATTGACAAGCCGCTCCAGTAATTTATTAAGCACTTCTCGCGTCTTGGGGCCAACCACGGCTACTTGCGGCAGGCCATAGTCCCTTTGAAGCCGCTTCACCGCTGCCTCGGTAAGCGGTCCATAATAGCCGCTGACAATTCCTTCGGGATACACATTAGAAAATTGTTGCAGTATCACTTACAGCCGCTTCACCTCCTCGCCCTTGGAGCCGCGGCTTAATGTTTTTGTAAAAACATCAGAATAAAGCGGGCCCTTGCTTTGCGGTTAAGTTGGCATGGAGGAAACCGCTTGTTCTGCTTGCAGTTCTTTTAACTGTGCCTTTAATATCTGAATTTGCGTCTGAAGCGATTTAATTTATTCTTGCAGTTTTTCCTGCGGAACATTAGCCAAAGCAAAGCCAGCCGACAAAAGGCCAATTAAAAAACAAACTATAAAAATAATGCTCCTTGCGCCTTGTCTCATAACAGTTTCATTATACTATAAAACGGAAAAAACTGTACGGAAAAAATTCACCACCCTGCTTTTTCATTTTTTCACAAAAGCGCAATGTGTTTAATTTTTGTGGCGCCTGCCTTATTGAAAAAATCTCTTTTTCAAAAATTGACCGGTGAATGACTTGGGATTTTTGGCTATGGCTTGGGGCGCGCCTTCAGCCACAATATAGCCGCCCTTGTTGCCACCCTCGGGGCCCAAGTCAATCACCCAATCCGAGCTGAAAATAACATCCAAATTATGTTCTGTGGCAAGCACGGTGTTTCCTTTTTGAACCAAGCGCTGTAAAATCAAAATCAGCTTTTTTATGTCATCAGGATGCAAGCCAGTAGTTGGTTCGTCTAAGATATAGATTGTTCTGCTGGACGATTGTTTGGAAAGCTCACTGGCCAACTTTACCCTTTGCGCTTCCCCGCCCGACAAGGAAGTGGCGGACTGCCCCAATTTAATATAACTCAAACCAACATCCGACAATGTTTTAAGTTTGTTTTTCAGGGCTGGAAAATTTTCAAAAAATTTCAGCGCCTCTTCAATGGTCATTGACAAAACATCGGCGATTGACTTGCTTTTGTATTCAATCTCCAAGGTTTCGCGTGAGTATCTCTTGCCTTGACAATTCTGGCATTGAACATAAACATCGGGCAAAAAATACATTTCTATTTTTTTTACGCCCTGACCCTCGCATTCCTCGCACCTGCCGCTTTTAACATTAAAACTAAATCTACCGGATTTGTAGCCCCTTATTCTGGCCTCTTTGGTATTGGCAAAAATTTCTCTAACATAATTAAAAGCGCCAGTATAAGTGGCCGGGTTGCTCCGAGGAGTTCGGCCAATCGGATCCTGAGTAACCAAGGCAACTTTATCTAAAAATTCCATACCCAAAATAGTGTTATGCTTGCCGAGTTGGTCCTTTGAATGGTAAAACTTCTGATAAAGGCCACGAGCCAAAATGTCGTTAACTAAACTGCTTTTGCCCGAACCCGAAACGCCGCTTATGCAAACAAACTTTCCCAAAGGAATTTTAACATCAATGTTTTTTAAATTATTCTCCCTCGCGCCTTTTATTATCAAAAAATTCTGTTTAGAATTTTTGAATTTTGAATTTTGTCCCGCCTTCCTTGATTCTTGATTCTTGATTCTTGATTCATTAACAAAAATCTTCTTTCTACCCGACAAATACTCCCCAGTTAAAGTATGCGATTGCAAAAGTTGTTTTGCCGTGCCTTCAAACATCACCCTGCCCCCATGTTGGCCAGCTCCCGGACCTATCTCAATAACCCTATCAGCTGAAAACACAATATCTTGCTCATGCTCAATGACGATTACCGTGTTGCCCAAATCCCTCAATTTTTTGAGCATATCAAGCAGCCGTTCTTGGTCTCTGGGATGCAAACCAACCGATGGCTCGTCTAAAATATAAAGGATGCCGGTTAATTTAGAGCCAATTTGCGTGGCTAAACGGGTTCTTTGTTCTTCCCCGCCCGATAAAGTGGTTGTTTCTCTTGATAAATTCAAATAACCCAGGCCCACATCATTTAAAAATCCGAGTCGCTCAATGATTTCTTTTATCAAGGGCTTGGTTATTTTTAATTGTTCTTCGCTTATTTTTTTCGCTTTTTGGCTTTGCTCAAAAAATTTTTGCAAATCGCTTAGGTTCAACTGACAAACAAAATCAATTGTTTTGCCGAACAACTCAACTGCCAGCGCCTCTTTTCTTAATCGCTTGCCTTGACAGGCATCGCAGGTTCTTTCAATCATATACTTTTTTATTTCTTCTCGGGTTGATTCAGAATCAGTTGACCAAAACCTTTTCTCTAAATTAACAATAACGCCCTCAAAACCGTGTTTGTCGCCATACAAAATAAGAGCAATTTGTTCTTTGTTTAAATTTTTTACAGGGGTGTATAAAGAAAAACCATTTTTTTGCGCCGTTTCTTCTAATAGTTTAAAATACCAGCTTTGCCTGCCTATTTTGTGGGAAGCCCTTGCCCAGGGAAAAACAGCGCCCTCAGCCAACGATAAAGCCCTGTTTGGCATAACAAGCTCCGAGCAGACCTCTAATTTTTTACCCAAACCCTGACAAACCGCACAAGCTCCAAAAGGTGAATTAAAAGAAAACAGCCGCGGTTCTATTTCAGGCATTGATATAGCGCAATTCTCGCAAGCAAAACGTTCGGAGAAAATTAAATCATCAGATTTAATTTTTTGATTTATGATTAACGATTTATGATTTATGATAACCATACCCTTTCCAAGCCGCAAGGCAATTTCTATTGAATCAACCAAACGGCTCCGCTCCAGACCCTCATCAATCACCAAGCGGTCAACCACAATCTCAATATTGTGCTTTTTTTGCCTGGCTAAGTCCTTTTCAACAGCTTCGTCAAGCCGCTGAATAATTCCGTTAAGCCGCACTCGGGCAAAACCGGCTCTAACCGCTTCCTGCAAAATAGCCCTATGCTCGCCTTTTTTGGCTTTAACCACCGGACCTAAAATATAAAGTTCGCTCTGTTTTGGCAATTGCAAAACCTGAGCCACTATTTCGTCTATTGTTTGTTTTTTTACTTCGCGATGACAGCTGGGACAATGAGGAATACCAAGCCGAGCAAATAAAACCCGCAAATAATCGTAAATTTCAGTAATAGTGCCAACAGTTGAACGAGGATTATGCGATGATTTGCGCTGGTCAATGGAAATGGCTGGGGAAATGCCTTCAATTTTATCAACATCCGGCTTTTGCATCACACCTAAAAACTGCCGCGCGTAAGCGGACAAACTTTCCACATATCTTCTCTGGCCTTCAGCATACAAGGTGTCAAAAGCCAAGCTGCTTTTGCCCGAGCCCGAGACGCCGCAAATCACCACCAACTTATTTTTTGGAATATCAAGGTCAATATTCTTCAAATTATGAACACGGGCACCCCGTATGCGAATATAATCTTGCGAGTTTTTGATAGACATACAAAAATGAGGGCATTGAAAAACATCGCGACCCCTCAAAAATGTTTTATTATATCCTTTTCTCGCCTAAATTAAAAGTAGAGCGTATTTAACATGCTAAAATGACACCGAAAAGACATTGGTTCCGCAATTTAAAAT
>CAYVXQ010000067.1:0-4798 GCA_964454625.1 uncultured Candidatus Saccharibacteria bacterium | reverse complement strand
AAAATTAAGACCTTTTAAGAAAATCCGACAAAAAATTTGCTTTTAATTTGCTTCAGAAGAGGCGCTATTAGCCAAAGTTGATGTTTCATACCTTTGGGACTTTTCAAACACAAAGGGTCGTCTCCAAAGGTGATCAGCCGGAAGTTTCCATGTTGGTTTAGCCCCAGATAAAGCAATGACTCGCATTTTAATCTTGGCTGGCCTTTCCTGTAAAAAAGCAAAACTCAGCTCTTTGTTTTTCAAAGATAAAAAGATAGAGCCATCAAGACGTTCTTCAACCCCGATTCTTTCTTTGGGTCTAACTAAGACCGGTTGTTGTTTGGCCAACTGATACCAATGCCCTTTAATTTAACGGTAAAATCATTGTTGACTATTCTTTGATTATGAATTGAAAAGATTTGGTCCAGATGTTCTTTTTCCCATTTCGCGAGACAGCTGTGCAGATTGCCCTGTTTAGCCGGTTTAACCGAGAATTGCTTTTGGAAGCTCGGCAGAAAGACCTCATTTGAAAGTATGAGCCATCAAATTGTTCCATTTCCCCGTAATGTTTTTTTCTATCTCGCCAAGCCCGATATTCTTTGGTTTTCTTTCTTGAATGAACTTGCCATAATCCCCAAGCCGTCATTAGTTGTCTCAATGTTTCTTTGTTGACCTTGATTTAATGAAACTCTACGAGTTTTTCTGAAGCAAACTTAGGACCAAAGTCATAAGACCTTTCTCTAACAATACTTTCAACCTTTTGAATAAATGGCTCTGGCAGCTTCCGATTACTATTCCGTCCGCGACTCTTGTGGATAATGCCTTGAGCCCCTTCCTTTTTTACCCGAACCTTGAGGTTTTTTTACCTGCCTTACGGAAAGTCCCATCTGTTTTGAGGCTTGGGTGCCATTGATTTCCTGTTTGAGCAACCTTTTGATGATTTCATACCTTGCTAACTCTCTTGGAGTCATAGTAATTGTTTCTTGTGTCATAATGTTTCTTTAATTAAATTGAACCTTTAATTAAGAGACATTCTGACAGAAAACTTGCCGGGTATGAAATTTCTAAATTGCCCGTACTATGAAATTATCATATTGCTGCGACAAGACAAAATTTTGCTTATTTTAAAATTTTTTGGTAGCATTAAGCAAGTTATATGACGGGAATCTTGGAAACATTTTTATTGGCAATGACGCCAATCGGAGAATTGCGGGCAGCCATACCAGCGGGCTTGGCAGTATATCATTTGAATTGGCTGGTTGTTTATTTTATAGCAATAATTGGCAATTTAATCCCGTCTGTTTTATTGCTTTTAATTTTAAAGCCGTTGTCTGTAACGTTAAGCCAGCGGACAAAATGGGGCGGAAAATTTTTCGCTTGGCTTTTTAACAAGGGTCAAAAGCGAGCCGCAAAATTGCCAGGCAAGCAATCAACTTATTGGGCTTTAGCCGTCTTCGTGGCTGTGCCTTTGCCTATCACTGGTGCCTGGACCGGTTCTTTGATTGCGCTTGTTTTAGGCCTGGATTTCAAAAAGACATTATTGGCTATCATCGTTGGTGTTTTTACAGCCGGAATAATCGTAACCATTGTCGCTAAAACAGGTATTGCCATCAATAGGTATTTTGGACCGCCAACCTTACTGGCTGTTATATTTATCGTTGGTCTTAGTTTTGGGGTTTATTACAAATTAAAGAGTTAAAGAGTTAACGGGTTAAAGAGTTAACGGGTTAAAGAGTTAACGGGTTAACGAGTTAACGGGTTGGGTTATGAAAATAAATAAATTTGAAGAATTGAATATCTGGAAGTTAAGTTTAAAAATCACTAGGGAGATTTATGATTTGACTTCTAAACCGGCTTTTAGCAAAGATTTTGCTCTTCGCGACCAAATAAGAAGAGCGATAATTTCTGTAAGCTCTAACATCGTTGAGGGTTTTGAGAAGAATAACAATAATGAATTTATAAGATTTTTGAAAATTTCAAAAGGATCTGCTGGCGAAACAAGGAACCAGCTTTATATTGCCTTATCAGTAAATTATATAACCGAAGCTGAATTTAATAGAGTGAATGTCAGTTTAGAAAGTTTGGCAAACCAAATCGGAGCTTTTATAACTTATTTGCAAACTAAAAGGAATAAAAAGGAATTTTTAAAACCCGTTAACCCGTTAACCCGTTAATAAAACAATAAAAAACAGATATGGTACTATACCGAAAATATAGACCAAAAACCTTTGCTGAAGTCGTAGGTCAAGAGCATGTGGTTAAAACCATCACCAACGCCATTAAGGATAATATGGTCTCGCATGGCTATCTATTTGCCGGGCCGCACGGTTGCGGCAAAACCAGTTTGGCGCGTCTTTTGGCTAAAGCGCTTAATTGCCAGCAAAGGAAAGATGGTCAGTTTGAACCGTGCAACCAGTGCGATTCCTGCTTGGAAATCAATCGGGGCAATGCCATTGATTTAATTGAGATTGACGCGGCAACCTATACCGGCGTTGACAATATCAGAGAACTGCAAGATGGAATACGGTTTTTGCCCGCCAAGTCAAAATACAAGGTTTTTATTATTGATGAATGTCATCAATTATCAAAAGGAGCGGCCAGTGCTTTATTAAAAACATTGGAAGAGCCACCCCGCCACGTTGTTTTTATTTTAGCCACCACCGAGAGCCATAAGATGATTCCCACTATCTTATCCCGTTGTCAATGTTTTTATTTCCGCAAACTGCAAATGCCCGAGATTATCGCCCGTTTGGAGAGTATATTAAAGCAAGAAAAAATCGCTTTTTCTCCCGAGGTGCTCACCTTGATTGCGGCTCAGGCCGCCGGCGCCCTAAGAGACGCCGAATCGCTTTTAGACGAAGTGGTTTCTTTTACGGGCCAGGATGGCAAGATTGACTTGCAAGAGGTGCGGGTTTTGCTGGGGCTTTCCGACAGCAGAGCTGTTTTCCAGTTCTTGGAATTCTTAGCTGATAAGAAAGTCAAGGAGGCCTTTGAGTTTATAAACGACTTGATGTTTAAGGCAGTTGATTTGCGGGAGTTCGCCAAATCAGTTATTCAATTTTTGCGGGAAATTTTGCTTTTAAAGATTGACCTTGCATTTCAAAGTTCGCTGGTTTTGTCGCTAACCAGCGAGGAGAAAAAACAGCTCTTGGGGATAGCGGCCGTTTTCACCGAGCCGCAGGTAAAATTAATGTTGGAAAAGTTTATGGAAGCTGAAAACAAAACGAAATACGCCACCATTTTACAGCTTCCCTTGGAGCTAGCCATAGTTGAAATTTGCCTTGAAAACAAGTAGGGTTGTGGATATTTACAATTGAGATATTTGAACAACGATGATATAATAAATTAACATCATATCGTTGTTCAATATGCCAAAAATACAAGAGAAACAAAAAGCCATTGGATTAAGAAAGCAAGGACTATCATATAACGAAATCCTGCGGGAGGTGCCAGTTGCTAAGTCAACTTTATCTTTATGGTTGAGAAGTGTTGGCCTTTCTCAAAAACAAAAACAAAAATTGACCGAAAAAAAGTTGGCCTCTATGAGGCGAGGACAAGAAGCTTGTAGGGTAAAAAGAATAAAAATTACAAAAGAAATAAAGGATGAGGCCATAAAAGAGATTGGAAAACTAGCCGAGCGAGAATTATGGCTGATAAGCACCACTCTTTATTGGGCGGAAGGTGAAAAAGAAAAAGAAATTGAGGGTAGAATTAGAAGCGGAAGAGTTAGATTAAGTAATTCCGATCCATTTTTAATAAAAATCTTTTTGAAATGGCTGACGGAAGTTTGTAGAGTGCCAAAAACCGATATTGCTTTTCGTATTTATCTGCACGAAGCTTCAAGGTATAGATTGTCAGAAGTGCAAAGACATTGGAGTAAAATGCTTGAACTGCCAATAGATTATTTTCAAAAAGTAAGTTGGAAAAAAGACAAGATAAAAACAAAAAGAAAGAATACGGGTGAAAATTATTTTGGTTCGATAGATTTATATGTGCGGAAAAGTACAACCCTATACCGCGAGATAGCAGGTTGGATAGAAGGAGTATGTAAAAATTTATAAATATTGCCGGGTGGTGTAATCGGTAACACGCCTCGCTTTGAACGAGGTAAGTCTAGGTTCGAGCCCTAGCCCGGCAGCACTTCGACTCGCTTCGCTCGCTCAGTGCAGGCACTACGAACTTGTTTCGGTTTTGGTGTTATGGTTCACTTGAACACGGGCGAGGCGAAGTGATCCTTATGTATTATAGACCTGTTGCTTAATAATCTCTAAAAAGGGCCGGGAGCCAATGCCGGCAAGGGTAAATCGCATTTTTTTAGAAAAATTCTAAAAAAATGCGATTTACTCAATCACAGTAAGGTCTGACGGCATTTTATAGTTTTATTAAGCAACAGGTCTTATCTTTATTTTCTCCTTTGCAAAGACAATAGTATTTATACAGGAATTACAAATAATATTGAAAGAAGATTTTTGGAGCATAAAAACAAAAAGGGCGGACACTATACAAGTAGTCGCGAAGTAGTAAAGATTATTTACAAAGAAGAATATTTGACACAACAAGAAGCGTTAAAAAGAGAAAGACAAATCAAGGGTTGGCGTCGCGAGAAAAAACTGGCATTGATTAAATAGAAGTGACGAAATTCGGCGGAGATATTCAAAAGGTAGGAAATTCAATTAAAAAATAAAAATATGGGTGCGCCAAGTAAGCTTAACTTGTGCAGTTGGTTAAAGTCCAACCAGTTCAAAGATTAGCCAGCAGGACTATAAGGCAAATATTATGATGTGGAAAAAGGAACACCGCAGGGTGGAGTGCTGAGCCC
>CAYVXQ010000066.1:0-4884 GCA_964454625.1 uncultured Candidatus Saccharibacteria bacterium | reverse complement strand
TGAGGAAACAATAAACTTGGAGGCAAAGGGCCCTTGTTCGTGGTGCGGTTATTCTTCGTACTGGGATCAATCTATTTATGACAGGTTTTTGGGATTCCCGCTAACCGCAGAAATCGGTAATTTAATAGAGCAAATCGGATATCCCCGGCAATTTTATACAGCCTATTATCCCTATCAACTTCTTTTTTTAAAGTATGCCAAAATAGATCTTAATTCCGATTCGGTAGTCAAAATTCAAGAGATGGGAGATTCGATACTCAGCCAGCTAAACGATAAATAAAATTAGCAAAAAAAACAAGAAGGGGGAAAAAGAAAATGAGAGAAAAGGTCTTGTTTGCACTTTTTTTGGTAGCAGTGGTTGTGCTCGGTGGAGTATTATATTTTTCCCATAATCAAGCGGAGCCGGTTGTGAGCCTTGATAAGGGCACAACTATCGTTGAATCGGCGAATACTCCGAATGGGCAAACAAATTACGTTGAGGGCAAAGAAGTAGCGCTTTTTGACGGGTACGTAACCGCTACTATTTATACCGATCTTGTGAAAACCTCGGGAGGAAACATTTATGAACAATCAATCTTTGTCCGCGTTTACACTAAAGGAAAATTTGATGTGAAGATTGAGACTTTGGGAGGTGAATTGCTAACGGAGTTTACAGTCGGAGACAATGACGGGTATGACATTGAAAATGCTCATTGTATTTCTCCCGAGCCGGCAGTAATTATGACCGTGAAGCATGGTTCCAAAGTTGAAAAGGCCCGGCTGTTAAGCGATGTAATACGTTAGTAAAGAATATTTTTAAAAGCGACTCTAATGGGCCGCTTTTTTTATTTCCCAAATTTTGATAGAATTCTTTAATGATACGAATTGGCATTGACGCCCGTTTCTTCGGGCCAAAACAAAAGGGGCTTGGACGTTATGTTCAGAAACTTATTGAAAATTTGCCAAATTCAGGTGATTTTGAATTTGTTATTTTTTTAAGAAAAGAAAATTTTGATGATTTTCAGCCGCCAGCCAAAAATTTCAAAAAAGTTCTGGCTGATTGGAAATGGTACACTTTTGCCGAGCAAATTTTTATGCCAATAAAAATCTGGCAGGAAAAAATTGATTTGATGCACTTTCCCCATTTTAATGTTCCGTTATTTTGTCTGACAAAATTCGTTGTCACAATTCACGATCTGGTTTTAAAAAGGTTTCCAACCAAAAAAGCTACAACCCTGAACCCCCTATTATATAAAATAAAAGAGCTTGGCTATAAATTGGTTTTGAGCCATGCCGTAAAAAAATCACAAAAAATAATTGTTCCCTCCAATTTTACAAAAAATGAGATATTAAACTTTTTTAAAATCAATCCAGAAAAAATAAAAGTCATCTACGAAGGAGTTCCACAACAAACAACAAACAACAAACAACAAACAATAAACAATAAATTATTGGGAAAACATAGTATTACCAAGCCATATGTTTTGTATGTTGGAAATGCTTATCCGCACAAAAATTTGGAAGGATTCATTTTGGCATTTGCCAAAATAATAAACAATAAACAGTTGACAATAAACAATTATCAACTGGTTTTGGTTGGCGAAATTGATTACTTCTACAAAAAAATTAAGCGATTTGCGATTAGCAATTTGCAATTAGCCAATAAGGTGGTATTCACTGGTTTTGTTCCCGACGAGGAGTTGCCAGAGTTATATAAAAACGCTGTTTTGTATGTTTCTCCGGCTTTTTCAGAGGGGTTCGGCTTGCCTTCGCTTGAGGCAATGAGCTATGGCGTTCCAGTCGTCGGGTCATCTGGCGGCGCGCAGAGGGAGATTTCGGGCGAGGCGGCTTTATATTTTAATCCCCACAGCGTTGACGATATGGCAGAAAAAATTTCAGCCGCATTAAAAGATAAAACTTCAAGAAATGATTTAACAAGCAGGGGATATGAACAGATTAAAAAATACAGCTGGCAAAAAATGGCTGGGGAAACCCTGGAAATTTATAGAAACATTTTAAAGCTACCCGGTTGATAAAAATTTGGCCCAAGAAAAAAGCGCACGATGTGCGCTTTTTGTAATTAATTTTCGGTAATTACGGTTATCGAGCCGTCGGACCAGGTAATTTTTATGCTCACAATCGTATCATCATAGCTCAAACCGGAAACGTTCCCAATATTAATTTGGAAAAGGCGGGTATTTTGCCCCCAATAATTTCGGCCAATTTTTACTTTTACTTCCTTGTCAAGCTGAGGCTCAATAAATATCAATCCTTGGTCAGTGGTTTGAAAACAAATTATTGCGTGGTCAGGATTGCCGCGAAAATCCAGATAAACATAACCTGATTTTATTCCTTTGGCTTTGGCGTGATTTACTGTGTCAATACTAAAATTGGCGCATACATAATCTGGATCTGTCCAAGTCCTCCTGTTAACAAGGTCATTCTTTAAAAATTCCTTCATCTCTTGATAGGAAGGGTCCCTAAGGATAAGTTTTCCTTGTATTTCCTCAATTCTTGTTGCTTTTCCAGCGAGATAACCTTTTTTATAATCCGAATTTACGTCCGAAGAAAATTTAGGATCCGAATTTAAAAGGGCATTTAGAGTTCCTTCGCAACGATAACCTTGGTCAAAACCAACTTCCCAGTTCCATTCTGCCTGAAACGCTTTCTGGTCAGAAAGATAAGGAAGATATTCAACGGCAAAATCAGAAAGGTTGACAAGAGCAAAGCCCAAAAGTGCGACAAATGGGGCAAGACAAATAACAAAAAATATGTTGCGAATTATCCCTCTTTTTTTGCGTGGTTTTTTCCCTCCGCAATTAGTACAAAACCTGTCCTTGGGATTAAATCTATTTCCGCAAAAGCAGAATAAAGCAGTTTTAGTTTTCACTTTTTCACCTCAATCATTCAGAAACCAGATTTTTTAAAAGAACCAAGTTCTCATCTTAAGATAGTAATATTAAAGACGTTTGTCAAATCCTTGTTCCCTAAGAAAAAAAGCGCACGATGTGCGCTTTTTTGTATGTTTATTTTGATGGAAGGTGCTTATTTTGCAAAATTATTTCAGTGTTATATTTGTCAAAATGAGTGGTAAATATACCCGTTGCGGCGCTCATCACCGAGAAAGTATTTTTTAAGTATCCTCCCACTTCCATTAAGAAGGGTCCTAATTTTTTAACGCCCTGGAAAGACGGAAAACTATAGATTTCTTCCGGGTGCTCTGCTCCAAAATTATGTCCTAATTCATGGGTTAAGGTGTAGGATTGGAGGTGGTAGGAATTGAAAACGCAACTTATCCAATTCATTTGAGCCGGAACATAAAATCCTTCAAGGGTATAATTTCCCAAATGTCCACCATCGGGCATATATCCTCGACAGGTCCAGTCAGTATTTCTGCTGGTAAATCCGATAACTATATCGCAATTGTCCAGCGGCACTTCGCTTTTAAGTTCATAAATTAAGCTTAAAGAGTTTTCGCCAGAAGAGTTCCATTTTTCAATGCCGGTTATAACAAATTTTACCCCAAACTGGTACCCGAAGCTTTTAGAGGCCCGGTTTACAACATTAATGATTCGTTTTTCGGCTGTCTGCTGTTTGGTAAAGTGTATGCCATTTTCAAAAAACAATCCATAATCTTTTTCTTTTGAGCAGATATCGGCGTATTCTTGGTCAAATACCGCCTTAACATAGACAGTTCTGTCAATCTCGGCAACACTGTGATTTTTTTCATACCACAGATTTATCTGGTCAGTTCCATCAAGCGAGTGAGAGCCGATATAAACACCAAAAAAAGAAAACAAAATAAGTCCGAGTGCCGCAAGCAAGAGAATCCGCATGAAGCAGCCAAAAGGCAGTATTTTTCCCTTTTCCCTCTTTTTTGACCTTTTCTTTCCGCAGTGAGGGCAGAATTTGTTGTCGGGATTTAATTTTGTTTTGCAGTGAGGGCAGAGCAGGGATTTTTTGAATTCGGGCGCAAGGCATTTTTCCAAGCGCTTTTTTAGCGGTTTTTCAATTTGTTCCCAAGACACCGAATCGTGTTTGAGAATTTTGATTCCATTCGGGAAAATTTCTGTTTTTACCACGCCCGGTATGGAAGAAATGGCTGAATAAATTTCTTGTTCAATTCCCGTGGTGCCTTCTTCAATGCGCCAGGTTTTTATATTCTGGAAAGGATTACCAACAATTTTAATCTCGGATTTTCTGTTCCGAAACATCTCATTCCTCCTTTGCCAAGTCAGACTTGGCTTTGTTTTTGAGCAGATATAAACCCTTTTCAATTTTCAAGGTTCATTCTATCTTTATTAGGGTATCACAAAAAGGGGCGTTGTCAAGCCAGCCCCCTTATTTAGAAGTCGTTTTATTAAAGATTAAGCTGAATTTTATCAGACAGAGCAAACAATTCGCGGATAAAATAAACAATTGGATTAGTAAAAATTTTTATTAAATTTTTGCCACCAGACTTATAGCGGGCTTAGCGGGGGTTGACAAGATTTTTTAAAAGAGTAATATAGAAAGTGAACCATTGACCCCGTTAGAAGTTTGCGATTGTTTTACAAGCCGGAATTTGATTGCTGCTTCAACTTAGTTAAACTATCACTGAAAAAGTTCATTCTGAACATTTTCAGATAGTAGATATTTTGGCAAACTTCTAACGGGGTTGACATCCCTCTTTGATTCTGTAAAATAAAAAAGAGGAGAGTTTTAAAAATATGAATAGTACACCTTTCCCAGTTTAAATAAAATTTTTTAAAAAGGACATCATTAAAGTAGAACCGTAAAGGTACCCAAAAATATTTAGATGTCTTTACGGTTTTATTTTTGCCCATTTTGTTCACGAAGCCAAGCCGTTAGGCGAAGGCTGAGTGACTACAAAATTGAGCACCCCGTACTTATCTTTTCACTTAT
>CAYVXQ010000065.1:0-4903 GCA_964454625.1 uncultured Candidatus Saccharibacteria bacterium | reverse complement strand
TTGTTGGCGGCCGTGGCACAAAGCCAAGCCCAGGCGCAGGTGCAACCGGCGACAGTTCAGTTAACAGAGGAGCAGCAGAACCAACTTATTGTTGGATCTGCAAAAAAAATAAAAGAATTGAAAGATAAGGTAGAGGCCGGCGGCACCGGTCTAACGCGGGGCGATGTGCAGGGGATGATAAAAAAGGGGACCGTAGAGCTAAATGGCCCGGCGCGCAATGCCCTTAAAAAGGGAGTCGCGGATAATTGGAAGGGGATTGAGGGTTTGCGGAAGCACACCGAAGAAATCCAGGGCCGGCAGAGCAACATCCTAGTTGCTCAAATTATTGTGGCCAAGGGGATTCAAAATCCCACGGCCGAGCAAATCGCGGCTGCCCGCGCCTTGGCGGAGCGCGTCCAAAAGGCGACCAACCCTGACGAGCAGGTAAAAGAGCTCGTTAAGGCGTTGGCGCCGGCAGGCAATGGCGGCGTTGACGCTCTTCAAAAGGCGTTTGAGGCCGTGAACAAGGCCACCTTGGCGACGATGAAGGGGATTTCTGCGGATGTCGCCAGCGCCAAGGCCGATGCCAAGGAGGCCAAGGAAGACGCGTCAAAAGCATCGCGAGATGCTCTTGATGCGAAAAAGGTTGCTGACGACGCCCTGTCGTCAGCTGGACACGCCAAGGCGGACGCGTTAATGGCGAAACAAATCGCCAACGACGTGAAAGCCGCGGCTGACGGCGCGAAAGAAATCGCCGAGGGGGTTGCGAATCAAATGAATAACCTCCAAGGCGATGTGCAGCAGACCAAGTCCCTTGCCAAGGTCACGGCCCGGACAGTTGCAAAGGTAGTCAAAGAGGATGAAAAACTCCTCGTAGATTACTTTTTCAACCTTTCCGAAGCCGGGATATCCCTTTCTAACATCGGGCTAACATTAGCCGATGTCCAGAGTCGGGGATTGTTCGGCAAGGAGCCGGACACGATTCAAGAATTTACCAAATTTTTAACTGGTAAGTTCAAAGACCGTGGGCTGACTTCAGAAGATGCCCAGAGAATGGCCGAGGACCTCACCGCCGACATGCAGTGACGCTGTTGAAATCCGATTTCAACATGCTGTATTGAAATCGGATTTCACGGATCTCAAGACCCATATTTTTCACGAGAGAGAGGGGAGTGGGTCCCCTCTGCGAAGCACTAAAAAATGCAGGTCAACACAAAATTGACCTGCTTTTTGTTTAGAGGTTAATAGGGGACAGACCTCTTTTAATTTGAAAAAACATTTGTAAGAAGTTGTTAGAGGTCTGTCCCCAGAGTTTTTGGGGGTCTGACCCCTGCAACTTGAGACGCAATTTTGCGAGGACCTGGAGTCCCCGTAAGCTTAGCCTAATTTGACATTGGATTTTGGTTGGTTATAATAATAAAAAATATGGCTCAAGTTGTTATTAATAATCTTAAAAAAACATCGGGAAGGAAATATCTATTGAACCTACAAAAAAAAGCCATTTTATTGGACGAGCTTTTGGCTTTGATTGAAGATAAATCATTGGGTTATATGATGGAAGAGACAGAAAATGAAAAAAATATACCCCTGGCTAAAGCCGAGAAAATATTGAGATAAATTCAATGAAGGTTTTTTTCAAAAATTCTTTTATCAAGGACTTTCAAAAATTGTCCTTTGATGTTAAAAAAGAAGTTCGTCGTATTTGTCTTGATATTTTTCCTAGAATTAAAGGGCTGATTGAATTTCAGGACTATTCAATAAAAGAGATGCAGGGTTTTAAGTCATACTACCGTATCAGAGTGGGTCATTATAGAATTGGTTTTAAGAAAAACGGTGAGGAAATAATTTTTATGAGGGTTTTAGCGCGCAAAGATATTTATAAATTTTTTCCTTAAATAATGCTTGATGTAGCAGAAAACAAAAAGCGGGATCAACACAAGTGAACCTGCTTTTTATTTTCAACTCTGGAAGTTGCTCGGCAACTCCTATTCGGAAGTTGCCGAGCAACTTCCAGCATTTTAACTGGTTAAAACTTGAATTATTCTCCTTTAGAATGAGAAACTAATCCTTCGCCCGGAGGGCCGACTTCGGGCAGCTGAGAGCTAAAAAAGTTTTTAAACTTTCTTAAATTCAACAAATCCTCTTTAAGGCAGTCCTGGATTGCTTTTTTGTCTGAGAGAAGAATTTTGTATTGGAGCATTTCTTGGAGTTGTCCCCAGCCCTTGGGATTATTTTTTGCTATTTCTTGAAGCTTCTCCCAGTTATTTATTTCGTTAGCAGGAACATTGCACTCCTTAATGAATTCAGTTAATTTTTCGTTGACAAGTTTTAGTTGTTTTGCCGCTTCCTGAAGTGATATTTTATTTTCTATTTGTTGAATCAAAGATAGGTTTGCACGCACTTTTTCCGGGGTTAGTTCAGCGGGGTTTAATGCCCCGGCTTTTATGTTGGCTTGCAGGGTTTCAATTTGTTCTTTGGCTGATTTTATAATTTCCGCGAGACCATGGCTTTGCTTTATTTCTTCGGGCAATTCAATTCTGTAATTTTTCAGGTCGTATTCTATTTGCCGGGCAATATTTTCAAAAAATTTTTCTTCGCTGGCCGGGAGCGATTCGGTTATTGTTTCAGGAATTACGCGAGGCGCAACTTTTTCAAGGGTTACTGTTTCTATATCTTCTGTTGTTTCTTGAGGCATTTCCAGCGGTGTTTCTTCTTTCCGAAGCAGTGACTCTTGCTGCATTTTCCAAGTTTCTTTTCTCATTTCTTCCCATGCTTTTGCTGTTTCTGGGGACACAGGTTCTTTTGGTCTGTCTAATGTTATTTCTTCAGGATGGGGTTGGGGTCCGTTAATTTCTTTACTGATATCAACGAATTGCTCTGGTATTTTTTCAAATTTTTCCGGTTTTTCCGGAAATTCTTTAAATGGTTTTATCGAGCCCCATTCTTCTTCTGTTGCGTGTTCTCCTATTTCAGTTTCACTCGGCGGCTTTTTGATTTTCTCCCAGGCAAGGGTGGTCTCTGGTTCTGCTTTTTCAACTACTTCTGGAATTTTTTCTGATGGTATTTGTTTAATTGTTGTTTCAGAAATGTTTTCTTGGCTTGGAGCAAGACGGGGATGCGCCTCAATTTGTTCTTTGGCTAAACTGACAGTTAAATCAGGTCTTTTTTCAAACACGCCAAAGGTTTTGTCCACTGCTTTATCCCAGTTGATATTTTTTATTTGTTCATCCGACATTTTTTCAAACACTACTCCTTTGGGCAAGCCGTAGTCCTGCGGATGTTCAACTATGGTATCTTTGAGTCGGTCAATGTTAATGTTTTTTAGCACCTCGGCAGTTTTTAGGTCAGTCCCACCTAATTTTTCAAATTTTTCGTGAAACCGAGCAGATAATTGTTTTTCCGCTTCCTGCCAAATTGATTTTCCGCCATGGTAACCGATTTTTACTTCCGGTGCAGGCGGCCCAAACACTTTTTTAGTAGGAGAAATAACCTCTTCAGCGACTTTCGCCGTGCTCTCGGGGGTTGTTTTTGTTTTGGCAAGTTCTTCGGCAACTTTTGCTGTTGAGGGAGTTTCCCCCTTTTTTATTTTTTCAGTTAACTCGTCCAATACTCTTTTATGGCTTATGTTTGGAGGTTTTATTTCTTCGCCAAACAAACCAAGCGGCTTGCCAAGTAATTTTGCCACTTCACCGTATCTTTCAATGGGATATTTAAAATTATTCGCCACATCACCAAGAGTTGTTTTGCCGGAGAAAGCATCAAGCACTTTACTAATATCGCCACTTACTGTTTGAGGATGCCAAGACATTGTTGTGCCTATTGCAGCATATTTGGCTATTTTACCCCAAGCCCTTACAGAGGTTAAGCCCTTTTGCAGTTTTGTTGCTTCTTTTGCTTTATCGTTTATAAAAACAGCTTCTTTAAAAGTGTCTCCAATACCCTTAACTATCACATCTTGCAAAACTTTAACCTTTCCCCCTTCTCTTTTTGCTTGTTTGCGTAGGTCTTGATATCTTCCCACTCCGTCCATTAAGCCATAGGATACCCCGCGCAAAACATAGGCGCCCGAAGCCACAAAAAAGGTGTTTAACGATTCTTTGACGGCTTGCATTCCTGTTATTTTAGTGGTGGTGTAATTATCTAAAATCGTTTTTATTGCTTTCTCTCGTTCTGCTTTTTCTGTTTTTTTTTGAAGCCGGTTTTCTCTTAATATCTGGGCAAGCATCCTTCGTTGTTCCGAACCCTTTTCCGAACCCTCTTTGGTTTTCTTTAGCCGTTTATTTAAGTCGTCAATGGCTTTTTTAACTTCTCCTTGGCTCGCATATTCCTCGTTTTTTTCTTTTATTACTTTTTTACTTTCCCAAGCGCTGCCTAATAATTCTTCCATAGAGCCGCTAATACCTTTGCCTTTGCCGAATATCCCTCTTACCATAAATTTTTGCTTGAAGTAAGCTGGCACATCGTAAAAGCTTTTAATGCCAACAACAGAAGCAATAGTTTCAGCGGCAGCTTTTAGAATCTGTTTTTGTATTTCTTTATTGGTTAAAAATTCTCCTATTTTTTCCGAGCGGGTTTTTGAGCTTTCTATTTTGGCTTCTAAATTTTTTCGTTCATCGCGGAGTTTAGTTATTTGTTCTTCCCCTTCAGCCGCATCTATTTTTTCACTTCTGATTTTAGAGCTTATCTGGGCTATTTCTTTTTTTATTTCATAAATTTTTTGCTGGCTTTCTTTAATTTGCTTGCTTCTTTCCAAGTCCTTAATTTGTCTTTCAACTAATCGGTCTGCTGTTTTGTCGGCTTTACCTGTTTTTTTACCTATTGCTCCTTTCATTTTTTCAATTCGCTCTTGGTCTTCTTGAATGCTTAATTGCCTTTCTAAATAGTCCTTTTCCGCTTTCAGGGCGTTCGCTTGAATGAATCGTTT
>CAYVXQ010000064.1:0-4921 GCA_964454625.1 uncultured Candidatus Saccharibacteria bacterium | reverse complement strand
AAAAAGTCCAATAGAGAATCGGGTGCAATGGGTCTGAACAGTCATGGCAGGAAGGTCCGCAGGATGCGGGCGCCATTCTAAGATTTGAAGCTTGGGGAGGATTGTTTGGACCAAGTGGTTCATTTACAGTAATATTTGTCCTGGCTTCGGCAGAAGCGGCCAATCCCCTCTCAACAATTACTTTGGGAGTGTAAGTTCCTTCTGTCGGATAATCACAGATATCAAGAGCGGTATATGGATTGTCGTTAGTGCCGTCTATTTTGTGGTTGAAATTGCCGCAGACCGATTTGACTGCGTCAATGTTTGTTCCGGAATCAGAACAGTTGCACCAGAAAGTGTAATTGATGGTTCCTTCAGCAGTGCCATAAACAGCGGCTGTCAAAGCAACATCATTTAAGGGAGCGGTGCCTTGCGCTGGACTGGCAATCAAGTCGGCAGAAAGAGTGGAGGGCGAGGTAACGTTTAGGGTGGCATCGGCTGTAAGGCCGGCGTAGGTAGCCTGAATCTTAACAGAGCCTTCGGCCCGACCAGTAGCCAGTCCTTTGTTGGTAATAGTTGCAATCAGGGGCTCCTGGGTTGACCAGACGGATTGGTTGGTTACTTCTTGTTCGGGCTGAGGACCCTGGCCGTCAGGATCGTAAAAAGATTTGAATTGCTGGGTTTCATCAACCATAATAGCGGCTTCAATCGGTTCGATTCTTAGACTTTTTTCGCAATTAGTGGTAAAGGAATGAATTTGAGTTGAGGATGTGTCGCTAAAATTCTGGACGCCGTATCCCTCCATATACGAAGGATAGGAACCATGGAATTTAGCTGTTACTTTCCAGTAATAAACAGTTTGGGTATCTTTTAATCCTGTCCAGTGATAAGTTTGATAGCCAACCGGAATTCCGGCGTAAAATTGTTCCTGCCCGGGGCGAACTGTCTGGACTCGGGAATCTGTTTTCAATTGGGGGTCTTCTCCCAGATAAATAATGTATCCATCCACAATAAAGGAAATCATTGTGTTTTGATTCCAATTGATATCGTCTGCCGTAAAAGAAGCCCATTCCAAATCGCAAGTATTGCACTGGGGGGCAGCTTCGCAGCATTCCCTTACCGCCACCGGCGCCTCGGCTGTTTTTTCTTGATAAGTTGCTCTAATTTTGGTTGCGCCGAAATTCTTTCCGCTTGCCGTTGCTGAATCGCAAGTATAATAAGTTGTGCAGGTTTGGGCCCATTCAGCGCCTGTACAGCTTTGATGGCTGGTTTTGTTGACCTCAACCGTGGCAATATTGGTATCGGCCGAAGACCAGGAAATGGAGCAATTGGTGACAACTTGTTCTGGGCTTGGGTCAGTGCCGTCTTGATCAAAATACGCTATTAATTCTGTGGTTACCCTGCCCTCCGTTAAAAGATTGAAGCTGGCGGGATTAATTCTAAAAACCGGGGGATTAGGATTTCTTACTGTGATTGTTTCTTCGGCAGTCATGCCCTGATAGGTTACCCTGATTTTTGTTGCGCCAACACCTTTGGCTGTTACTTTAGCTGAATCACAGACATAATAAGTTGTGCAGGTTTGGGCCCATTCAGCGCCTGTACAGCTTTGATGGCTGGTTTTGTTGACCTCAACCGTGGCAATTGTTGCGTCGGCTGAAGACCAGGAAAGGGTATCACACTTGCCAAGCACTTCCTCTGGCCTGGAATCAACGCCATCAGGGTCGTAATAGGCGTAAAAATTGCGATTTCCGTAAGGATAATCATAATTAACTAGAAAAACATTTGTGTAGGGAGCGCTAATCGGGTCATTGATTCTTAAAGTTGGAGGGAAAGAGTTCCTTACCACAATTGTTGACTCTGCTGTTATCCCCATATAGGTTACGCTTATTGTTGTTGAGCCGGCTTTTGCACCAGTGACAGAAGCCGAATCGCAAGTATAATAGGTTGTGCAGGTTTGGGCCCATTCAGCGCCTGTACAGCTTTGATGCGAAGTTTGATTGACCGTGACTGTGGCAATGGAAGTGTCAGATGATGACCAGGAAATGGAACAGTCAGTAACTTGGGATTCGGGTTTTGGAGCCCAGGATTCTTTACCATCAGGGTCGTAATAGGCAATAAAATTTCTGGAGCCGTTTATTTCGACATCGGCGCTTGTCGGGTCAATCCTTAAGGTTGGATTTGGATTTTTGACTTCAATCGGGGCAGTGGCAGAAAATCCCTGATAGGATACGCTTATCGTTGTTGTTCCGGCTTTTTTGCCGGTGACTTTGGCCGAATCGCAGGTGTAGTAAGTTGTGCAGCCCCATTCAGCGTCAGTGCAGGATTGATGTTCGGTTTGGACAACTTCAACTGTGGCAATGGAAGTGTCATTTACGGACCAGGAAGCGTCGCAGCTGGTTTCCGGACTTCCCGAAAGAAAAAATTGAAAATCTTGAGAGCCGCCAACCGCAATAGTGGCGCTTTCCGGAGATAAGGTCTGTCTGACAGTAATGGAAGCTACGGCTTCCAAGCCAGCGTATTTTGCTCTAATTGTGGTTGCGCCGGCGCCCGCCGCAGTAATCTTACCAAAACCATCAACTGCGGCAACGGCTGGATTGTCAGATGACCATAATGCCAAGAAATCAATATTTCTTTCGGCTTCACTGCCCGAAGGGCCATCAGGGTCGTAAATGGCCTGGAGTTGCTTTGTTTCGTTTATTGAAAGACCTTGAGTGGCAGGAGAAATAACCAAAGTGTGAGGGCTGGAAGGGTCAACGACGTTGACAAAGACAGCCGTCCTGTAGGTAAATGCCGGTACCGGGTACGAAACCCTAACCAGAGCTGAGCCGACTCGCTTACCTGTTACTACTGGCTGATATTTCATACCCTCCTCCTGATCCGGGTAATCAAGTTCCGCAACCGAAGAATCATCCGTTGACCAGTTTGCAAACATGCACCCCCGGGGGGGGTCGCAATGCCAAGGAAATGGCTGCGCGCTACAGTAACCTCCTTTTGGCAGGCAATAAGCCAAATATGCTTTCAATTCTAGACTCTGTCCTATGGCGAGATTAATTATTTGCGGTTTTGGATCCCAAAATAACTGATATTTTTTATATTTATGATTATTGGAAACATAATCGGTACCGGGAAGAGCAGATTGTTTTGAGTCACCGCACCAAAAAGAAGATAAAGATTTCATAGAATGGCAACAAGTGGGGTTAATTGCTGAAAAAACAAGATGTGACTCTTCGTCACTATAATAAAAAACTTTTACATCATCTTCCGAAACGGCGAATAATTGATGGGGCGTCAAAAATCCGGCCGCCAAAACCCCGCCAAAAATTAAAATTAAAAAAATTTCGCTTTTGGACATAAACAATGCCTAAGAGTAGTTTATGGTTTATAGTTTATAATTTATTGTTTGAGGTTTAGTCAAATAAAAGCTGGCTTTGAGCCAACTTCTACTCTTTAATAGCCGGCTAAAAAAATCGTTGAAGCAAGCAAATAAAATTTTTTATTTTCCATATTTTTCATAAAATTTTTCCATCGGATGGCCCTTGATATATTCAAAATAATTTAAGTTTTCAATGTTTTTCTTAAATCTTTCGTCTATTTTGCATAAGTTTTTGAGATCTTCTTGATTAAAATCGGGGAATGGAAATTTTAAATCAGTTGAATCTCTGGCCTCTGTAAGAAATTTTACCAACCTTGTATTTCTCTCCTGCTTCCCCTGCGAACTTTCTAAAAAATCATTATAGTGCCATAAAGTGCTTTTAATTCTAGCAATTTCAGTTGGGGAATCACTATACTCTTTTGCCAAAAATGCCGCGCGATATAATTCAGCTCTAGCGCGATAAGTCCCTTTAAAAATAGAATCTGAGGGGGAGACAAATTTCAAAGCATTATGTGATTCCTCAAAAAGATCTCTGGCTTTTTCTTTATAGCCCGACTCCCCTGCCATATAAATAGTTCGCGCCTTTAATTCATAAGCAAGGCCTATGCTTCGGTCGGTCATTATGCTTTTATATTGAGCAAACAGCTCGTCGGCTTTGGTCAGCCGCTCATTCATTGCTCCAAGGATTTCGGCCCTTTGAGAAGACGGCAGAGAAGGATTCTGATAAATCTGCGAGGCGTACCATTTGGCAATGCGATAATTCGCAATGACATTGGGAAGAATTTCGTCTGACCATTCATTAAGCCGTCTTATTGCTAGTTCAATATCATCTTCCTGTAAGAAGCTTTTATAGGGTTCTCCCGTAAAAATGTATTTTTTAGCATATTCATAATCCGGAGCCAATTCATAATCATTTACAATATAATTAATTGCCATATATCGGACATCATTGGGATATTGTGAATCAACCGCAAGCTCTTTTAAAATCGAATGTGCTTCTACCTCATCAATTTCACTTAATGCATCAGCATAATAAATTTTTAAATAGCCCAACTCTTTTAGCTTAATGTTGTTTGCTTGAGGATCTTTCAAAAGTGCCCTAAGTCCATCCGCTATCTTTGTAAAATCTGCATTTTCCTCAGTCATAGAAGAATAAGTATTGACAGTTTGTTTAACTTGTTGTTGAAAAATTTTACGCTCCCTATATTGAAAATAGCCAAAAACTCCAGCAATAACAAGCAAAATAACTAAAATAACTAAACCTATTTTTTTTCTGTTTACATCTATCATTTTTGTGAAAATAATTGCAAAGCACAATTAATTACAACCACCCCCACCATCATTACAACAACAACAACCACTACTACTACCGCCACCGCCGCCATCACCACAAGCACAACCACAACCCTCACAACCTGGTGGTGCAGTTGCAGTTTCAGTAGTCCAACAGTTACTTGCTGCTTCTGCTGAAGATATTGTACCGCTTAAACTAAAAACGCATTCAGCTTTATTTTTTAATTCGGATAAATTATAAGGAGAGGTTCCTGAAAATATTCCATTCGCAGTTAT
>CAYVXQ010000063.1:0-4929 GCA_964454625.1 uncultured Candidatus Saccharibacteria bacterium | reverse complement strand
TGTCCCGCTCCCAGCAAAAAAATCCGCGACAATAGAATTTTCATTTGATGATGCTCCAATAATTCTCTCTAATAAACCTCCGGGTTTTTGAGTATCATAATTTAATCTTTCCCCACTATTTGCAGAAATCGGAGCAGTATCACTGTCATTCCAAACTCGATCATCATCCCATAAATCCCCAATAAAATTACCTTCCTTGTTTTCTAAATATCTTTTGACTCTCGGTAATCCATTTTTTGTAAATATAATAACACCTCTTTTTATTCCATCATCAATTTTTTCTTGACTCCATATCCAATGCTTTCCAGCAGGGGGAACAAGAATCTTGTTTCCAAATATTCTTGCTGGTCCATCACCTTTTTGAGTAAAATCAAAGCTTCCGTATTTTTTATCAGTTCCTTCCTCAATGTGGGAATAATTTTTATCATCTTTTTCGCTCGGAATATATTGTTCCCTAAAAAAACACTCTTTTATTTTTGAATAAAATAAAATCGAATCCTTTACATTACTAAAATATTTACTTTGCGATTTAACAGCTGTTAATTTTTTCCAAATAATTTCAGATTTAAAACATTCTTTTGTAAAAATATCATCTAATAAAATTTTTACATAATGCCCCACATGCCAATCAATATGCACATAAATACTGCCTTTATCTGAAAGTAATTCTTTCATTAGTGCCAAGCGCGGGTAAAGCATTTTTAAATAAGAAACCGTGCCGTCTTTCCAAGTGTCAGCGTAAGCAAACTGCTCCAGCACAGTTGGCTTTTGCTCTAAATCCGCCCCGGGCAAAGTAATTTTAGTGCGATAGTCCGCTTTGCTGTCAAAAGGCGGGTCAATATAAATCAAGTCAATACCGCCTCGCAAGCTCGCTAATCCATTGGCTTTATCGCCAGCCAACAACGCCTGCATTACCAATAAATTGTCGCCGTAAATCAAACGGTTCAGCCATTCATGGCTTTGCTCTTTTTGCGCTCGGCCCTGCCACAAAGTGGCGTTATCTTTGGCAGGCAAAACCAGCTCATTGGTTTGCAAAGCCAATTTATTAGCGCCAGCCAGCCGCTCCAAAATCCGCTCCACCTCCTTTTTCCCCTCATCCACAATCTTCGGCAATTGATAGATTAATGATTCCATGCCTTTTCTTTTATTATTTTAAGAATACCCCTATTTTTTAATAATTTCAATAACTAAAAAACAAGTTTTTGAAACTTGCTTATTTAGAAAAATTCTTATATTTTTATCTGCCAAATTTCTTTTCTATGTTTTCTGGGGTGTCAAATGGTATGCCATATTGTCTGAGGTAATCTGTAAAGGTTGTTGATGTTTCGGTGGTAGAAACAATTATGTAGTAACCTTTATTTTGGCAACTCAAAGAATATGATATTACACCTCTTTGTTCATTGGTTAAATTACTTGACGATAGAACATTAGTCAGTGCAGTACTTATCTCAACCCCGTATCTACCTATGGGTAGATAGGTATCGGAAAGAAGCTCTGTCCCGCTTATAATTTTTGTTTCAAATTCTGAAAATCCACTGTTTGAAAAAGTATTAAAATTGCATGGATTTGAAAAACCAACAGTAATAACTTTTTCAGAATAATTTAACACAGAAATCGTAGTTGTAGCAATATCTGCAGCAACCCAACCAGTGGTCAATGAGCTTGGTAACGAACTTGTTGTGTCTGATGTTATTATAATGATATTTTCCATAAAAATTTTATTTTAAATTTTTATTAAGTCGGCCTTTATATTATAATTTATATTTCTTGCAAGTCAACCCCCATTATCAGACAACAATTAGACGATTTTTAATTTTTTAAGATTAAAATTTACTTCCAGCCCTGGCCGATGGCTCTGAATGCCACTTGTTCTTGGGGTATTTGCATTGGGCCTTGGGGGGTTTGCTGGGTTATATTTATTTGTTGCTTTCTATTCCTCATCGCTATTCTCTGGTGCTTCTTCTTCCGAAACTTCATCTTCTAATTCTAGTCCGATAATATGAGAAAGCCATTCCGCAGAAGCCTCGCCTTGTTTTTTTATAACTCTGTTCATCGACCTAATATGCATCAGGGAATTTCTATATTCTTTAAAATTAAGAAAGTGCTTTTGTGTTTCACCCCTAGAACCAAAATCATTGCCGAAAATATCCCAATTCACTGAAACTATTTGGTTATAATCCATAACATCACAGAAATTAAACTTTTCAAAATTCTTTACTTCTTTTCTCTGCTCATACGGATGCCTTTTGTATAATTCAGAAATCTTTTCTTTTACTCTTTCTTGGATATCCCCAGGTACTTTTTTCCAATATTCATCGCCAAACGCCAGAGACATTTTTCCATCCAGATAAACTCTCATTTCTTTTTCAAGATTTTCTAAAAATTCTAATGGAGTTGTCTTCATCTTATTTTCTATTTCTGAGATGCCTCCTGTTAAACTTTTGATGGATTCAAAAATTAACGCCCCTCTCTCTTTAATAAATTGATTGTAATCGTTCTTCCATATTGCCGCAATACTGTCGTAATTTATAAGATGAGATTTCATTGTTTCAGAAAACTTTTTATTTGTTTCTTTATAATCTAAAAAATATTCAGATGGGCTTCTCTTTTTTATTTCCCTGTTAAGTTCACCAGGTATAAAGGCAAAATTTAACAACAGGTGCTTTTTCCCAATATGATTTTTAGATAAATATGTAACTTGCTATCGGCAATTCATCAAATGGATCAAAAACGGAACTTTCAAAAAGATCTTCGAGGAATTGAAGCATAAGGCCAATAAAAAGAACTTGCTCCACTGGCGAAACGCTTACCTTGACGCTTCGGACGTTAAGTCAAAAAAGGGGGCAAAAGATGCGTAGGATACACGGGAAAACACAAGATAAACGGGCTAAAACGCAATATCGTGGTTGATAGTCAGGGCAATCCATTAGCCATTATCTGCTGTCGAGCCAACCACCACGACCAAAAGATGGCTTTGAAAACAGTTGACTTAGTGAGCGTTAAGGGAAAAGTCAGACGGCCGAAAAGATTGGGGACTGATAAGGGCTATGACGACGATACTTTCCGCAAGGAACTTCGGAAAAGAAACATTAAACCATGCCTTGTCAGGCGAAAAAACAATAAAAAGAATATTGCCAAGCAGGAATTAAGGGAAAAGAAGTATTGCCGACAAAGATGGAAGGTTGAAAGGAGCATCAGTTGGCTTAACAATAATCGCAGGATTGACCGTTTTATGGAAAAAAAGACTTCAACTTATCAGGGATTTGTCGCCTAATGTTTATCAAATACTATCTTAAAAAATTATCTAAATGACTTTTGTAACCATCTCTAACTACATTTTGACCATATAATTAGCTATTGGTAAGAGAGCTAATGGCCACAGAGCTTGTTTCGCGAATATCTTTATAGCCACTCATAGTTGAATTATTTAAAAACTTATCTTCATTTTTGAGGTGATCGTCTTTTTTATTAAAAAAATTTTTTATATTGATTTCAATTAAGCTCATATTACTTCCACCCCTGGCTGATGGGCCTAAATGCCACTTACTCTTGGGGTTATAGCCCAAAATGGATTTTTAGATACTGTTTAATCTTTTCTATTGTTGGTGCATCAACCTCGCCGGTTTTGCCGATAAATCTACTTTTATCAAATGATTCAATATGGTGAACTTTTATAACAGAATCCTTGTGCAATAAATTTTGATTATCTTTTTTAATTAAAATATCGTCCGACTGGCAGTTGTCGGTTTGCGAAGTTAAAGGCATTACTGTGATTAAATTAGATATCTTTAGTTGTTGGTTTGATTGGATTATTAAAGCTGGTCTCCTGCCAATATACTCGTGGCCCATGGATGAACTACCAAAATCAACCCAATAAATATCGCCGTAATTCATAACTTATTTTTATTCTTTGCAGCCAATTTTTCGTAATAGTCATACTCCTGTCTAGAAATTGGACCTAACCCTTTCAAAGTATCCTCACCAGCCGCATTTTGCATTGCTTCATCATAATTGCGTTGAGCATAAGGCACAGTTCTGTCAAAAACTAAATCATAATCAATAACTTCCCGCATCCGTGGGACTTTCCACGGAATATCGCCGTGCGCATAGCTTTCAATTTGCGTAGCGGACATATCTGATAATTTTTTAATTACTAAATCAATTACTTCTTTTTCTTCTCTTTCAAAATTATTTTTATTATGTTCAATAAGCGCAATATATCTTTTTTGAACTTTATTAAAATAATGCTGTTTTATAACAGCTATTTTTTTAGCGTTAATCATCCTGTCAATGACGGGCTTAAATTGCTTAATTTGCGGCACTGGCCCGTATTGCAATTTAACATATTGCATACCGGTTATTGGTTTGCCATATAATTCATAATGATCAAAATCAAAATAATACAAAAGTTTGTATAAAACCGTCTCTCCCAGGTTTGGCTTACCGCCGCATTGCTCTAATGTGTATAAAATTACATTTTCAAGCTTGTCTTTCTGAAATTTGAATTTATTTCTTGTTGGTTTTTTTTCGCAAACAGATTCTTTTGAAAAAGATAATAATTCATCCGTTGATATAGAAAAAATCTTGGCTAACTTTGCTAACTCTAGACTGTCTAAATTTCTTTCCCCTTTTTCTAATTGTCCAAAAGATTGCCTTTGGATACCCAAAAGCTCGGCGATTTCACTCTGTGAAAAACCGAAAGATTGCCGCATCTGCTTAATCCGCTTACCTAATTTTTTTAGTGTAGGCATAAGTATCAATTAATTTCAATGTAGCAAGAAAATATTGCAATGTCAAGCAAGATTTTATTACTTCCAGCCTTGGCCGATGGGTCTAAATGCGACTTGTTCTTGGGGTATTTGGATTGGGCCTTTGGGCGTTTGCTGGGTTATATTTACTTGTTGCTTTTTGAAATCAAGCAAAAGTTCA
>CAYVXQ010000062.1:0-4971 GCA_964454625.1 uncultured Candidatus Saccharibacteria bacterium | reverse complement strand
GCGCAAAGGCGCTTTTTGTCGGGCTTGGCGGGGAAGTTTTCAAGTTTCCTCCACATAAAGATTCATTCTCGTTATACAAAATTTGACATTTGACATTTAACGTTTAACATAAAATAATATGCCTCGCAATTCACGACTACAAGTAATTAAATACGCGCCCCCGCCGCCGGAGTTGCCGGTTTATGGTTCGGTTGACCCTTCAGAAATTTCTTATTTCGGCCGCACCAATTATGTTGCCGCTTTAGAGGAGAAACGTTTTATTTTTGGCATCAAACGGCTTGACCGGCGACGTCATATGTATATTATCGGCAAGAGCGGGGTGGGTAAGTCAAAATTGCTGGAATTATTAATCCGCCAGGATATTGCTCATAACCAAGGGTGCTGTTTGATTGACCCTCATGGCGATGTAATTGAAGCGATATTGGATTTTATTCCTGAAGAACAAATAGAAGATGTGGTAATTATTGACCCTTCGGATTCAGATTACCCTGTTTCATTCAATCCTTTAGCCAATGTTGACCCGGGCTTTAAGCACCAGTTGACCCAAGGGCTGATTGAGGTTTTGGAAAAGCAATTCGGCGCCAATTGGACGCCCCGACTAGAGCATGTATTTCGCTTTACTTGCTTGGCTTTATTGGATTACCCGCACGCGACAATGCGCGGTATGATTTTTATGCTCACTGACCGCAACTACCGCCAGCATGTTGTTGAATACATTGAAGACGATATGGTGCGGCGGTTCTGGGCCATTGAGTTTGCCGATTGGTCAGAAAAGTTTGACACCGACGCAATCATTCCTTTGGTTAATAAATTAGGCCAGTTTTTGTCTGACCCGATGCTAAGAAATATCTTTGGTCAAAAAGAAAACAAAATTGATTTGGCTGATTTGATGAACCGCCAGAAAATTTTATTAATCAATTTCTCTAAGGGTCGTTTGGGCGAAGAAAACGCCAGTTTTTTTGGTTCAATGTTTATTACTAAAATTAAACAAGCCGGTATGGCTCGAGCGGCCATTCCTGAAGACCAGCGCACTGATTTTTACTTATATGTAGACGAGTTTCACAACTTAATGACCAATACTTTTGAGAATTTATTGTCCGAGGCCAGAAAGTACTGCATTTGTTTGACTGTGGCGCATCAGTACGGGGGTCAACTGTCACCTTCGGTGCAGGCGGCTGTTTTGGGCAATATTGGCTCCATTGTTATTTTCAGGGTTGGCGGAGAGGACGCAGTGAAACTTAAACCCGAAATGGCGCCAATCTTTGATGTGCAGGATATGACAAAACTCGGTATGCAGGAGTTTTATATTAAAATGACCATTGATGGTGAAATTTACGACCCTTTTTCTGCTGAAACCTTGAAAGTGTTAAAACCGCCTCATCTTTCTTTTCGTGAGCAAATTATTCAGCGCTCAAGGGAAAAGTACAGCATTTCAGCTCAAGCGGCCAAAAAATTGATTGCTGAAGAAGAAAGCAGTATTTTGAGAACAGCTCAAGAAAAAGCCGCTATTTCCGATAAAAAAGCCGGCGGAGAAGAATCAGGCAAAACAGATGCCCCAGCCATTCAAGAAACAGAGCCAATGGTTTAACCCGCCTTCGCCCTTTGGGTTACGGCGAGGCGAAGTAGGTTTCGTAGGTTTTTTCCAGCATTGATTTTAGCGAGAATTTTTTTACTCGCTGTTTGGCTTCACAGGCCAAATTTTTTTGTTGAACGGGGTTGTTGAGCAGATTTTCAATTGTCTGGGCTAAAGCGGCCGGGTTTTTTGGCTCAACTAACAGACCTGATTTTTCGTTTTTTAGCATTTCAGGAATGCCGCCGACATTGGTGGCAATTATTGGCACCCCAGCAGCCATTGCTTCTAAAATTACCCAGGGCAGCCCTTCTTTAACTGATGGCAAAACAAAAATATCAAAAGCCGGCAGATATTGATGGGCCGATGGTATTTTTCCTGCCAAAAAGATGTTTCCTTTTAGGTCGGCTTGATCTATTTGTTTCTCAAGATTTTTTCTTTCCGGGCCATCACCGATTATAATAAAACAGATATTTGGTCTGCTTTTAACCAATCTTCGGCTGGCCTCAATCAAATAAGGCAGGCCTTTACTAGGATAAAAATTAGCGATAATCCCAATGCTCGGCCAATTATTTTTCCGAAAGTTGTCGGGAAGAATTTTTTTAGCTTTCTCAGGGGGTAGAAAATGTAATATTTCCTCGTTTAGGCCATTGTAAATCTTGATAAATTTGTTTTGCGGAGAGATTTTTCTTCTTAGACCGACTTGTAAATCGCGCTCCGATAGAACGATGAACAAGTCCTTCCATTTAGCGAAAAATTTTTCCGCTAAAAAGTAAATCTTGGACCTCAAAAAGCCCGGTTCCAAAAATACCCAGCCATGAACAGTGTAAATAACTTTTAAGTTTGTTTTTGTTTTATTTTTGTAAATTTTAGCCGCTAAACACCCCAAGCATCCAGCCATAGTGCTGTTTAAATGTAAAATATCGGGCTTTTCTTGGTTCAAAAGTTTGATTATTTCTTTAAGACATTGTTGAGCAGTTAGGGGATCGGGCAATCTTTTTAGATTAAAAAGCTTTACGGTTTTAATAAATGGAAAATCAGCCAATTGATTAAATAATTTATCATCACCCTGTCCGGCCGCCACGATGGCTTTATAGGCGGTTTGAGGCAAATTAACCGCCAAATCAAAAACATATTTTTGCGCTCCGCCGTATTCGGACGAAGTGATTAAATAAAGAATTTTTTTCATAAAACAGTCAATTTCTGTTTGAATTTTTATTTGACTCTAATGCCGTTTTTTTTTATAATAACATAAAACTAAGTTTTTTTCTTAATTTTATGGCAAAAGTTTTAATTACCGGAGGAGCCGGGTTTATTGGCTCTAATTTAGTCAAAAAATTTGTTGACTTAAAACATCAAGTAATTATTTTTGATAATTTGTCAACCGGCAGCTTGAGAAATTTAGAGGTAGTCAAAAGTAAAATTCGTTTGGTCAGGGGCGATATAAGGAATTTGCCTTTGCTTAACAAAACCTTTAAGGCGGTTGATTATGTTTTGCATTTGGCGGCCTTGCCCGGAGTCGCTCTCTCGGTCAAGGAGCCGGGTTTGGTTAACGAGGTTAATGTTGACGGCACGGTTAATGTTTTGTTGGCGAGCCGCGACAATAAAATTAAAAGAGTAATTTTCGTTTCTTCATCATCTATTTACGGCGGGGCGGGAGAGGTCAATAAAGAAAATCAAAAGCCCGAGCCCCTCTCACCTTATGCCATAAGTAAAATAACTGGCGAATATTATGCTAAAAATTTCTATCAACTATTTGGCTTGGAGACGGTTTGTTTGCGTTTCTTTAATGTTTTTGGGCCCCATCAGAACCCTGACTCTGAATATGCCGCGGTAATTCCTTTGTTTATCAAGTTGGCTTTGCAGGGCAAGCGGCCCATAATTTTTGGCGACGGCAACCAAAGCCGCGATTTTACTTATGTTGACAATGTCGTTAGCGGCATGATTTTGGCCGTTAAAAGTAAAAAGGCGGCTGGCGAGATTTTGAATGTCGCCTGCGGCGATTGCCTTACTGTTAATCAATTGGTTAAAGCCATTGGTAAAATTTTAAATAAAAAAATAGCGCCTATTTACCAGCAATCGCGGCCAGGCGACATTTATCGTTCTAGGGCCGATATCAATAAAGCCAAACAGATTTTGGGTTTTAAGCCAAAGGTTGGTTTTGAGCAGGGGCTGGAAAAAACCATTGCTTATTTAAAAACAAGTTAGTGAACCTAACTCGGTTAAGTCCCGTAGTGGGATTTAACCGAGTTAGGTTCATAATTCATGAAGCCAAAAATCGTTATTCTCTGTTCTTCGTTTGCGCCATTTATGAGCGGCGCGGAGTTTTTTATCAAAGAAACAGTGGAGCGGCTGAATCAGCAATATGATTTTACAGTCATTACATCGCGTTTTCAAAGAGCACTTCCTAAAAAAGAAGAAATGTTTGGCTGTTCGGTGAAACGAATTGGCTGGGGACTGCCCCTTGGCTTGGATAAATTTTGTTTTATGTTTGCTTCGCCTTTTGTAGCTTTAAGATGTAAACCGGCCATTGTCCATAGTGTTATGGAAAGCTATGCTGGCATTGCCTTGATTATTCTTCGTTGGTTTAGCAAGAAAATTCCGACTATTCTTACTTTGCAGTGCGGCGACTTGGACCATCCTAAAAAACAAAAAAAGATTCCCCATTGGCTTTGGCGGAGAATTCATACGACTCCCGATTATATCACAGCTATTAGCAGTTTTTTAGCTAAGAGAGCCGAAAGATTGCGCGGCCGGGCAAAAAATATCTTGGTTATTCCCAACGGCTTTGATTTGCGAGAGGTGCCTCAAAAAGAAAAAGCAATAATAGAGCGGATAGTTTGCGTGGCTCGGCTATCGTGGGAAAAGGGCTTGGAATATCTAATTGCGGCTTTGCCAAAAATTCGTCAAGCATTTCCGAGCGCTCATTTGGTGTTGGTAGGCGATGGCCCTGAAAGAGAAAAATTGCAAAATTTAGTCGGCAGATTAAATTTTCAAGAAGCGGTTCAATTTAAAGGTTTTTTGCCTCATCAAGATGCTCTCAAAGAAATTTCCCAAGGAGAAGTTTTTGTTTGTCCTTCGCTGGCTGAAGGGCTGGGCAATGTTTTTTTAGAGGCCCAGGCCTGCGGTACCCCGGTTGTGGGCACTAATGTGGGCGGCATTCCAGATATTATTCAAGATGGTTTTAATGGCCTTTTAATTCCAGCCCAAAACAGCCAAGCCATTGTTGAAGCGGTTATGAAAATTTTTAAAGATAAAAATTTAGCCCAGCAATTCACGCAAAACGCCCTAAACACGGTGCAAAGATTTACTTGGTCAAATATTGTTAGACAAATAGACGATTTATATCAAACGATTTTAAATAATCAACCTAATAATTAAGAACAGGCGAGACCTTACAT
>CAYVXQ010000061.1:0-4977 GCA_964454625.1 uncultured Candidatus Saccharibacteria bacterium | reverse complement strand
TCGGGCTGGTGCCCTCAGAATGACAATTTGAAGGGCAAACCCGTAAGTCCTACTATCTAAATATCCTTGGTAAAAAACTTGCCAGGATTTAGTCCCTAAGCTATGGACATTTATCAATTCCTTATTAAGAAAAAATTTTTTACTAAAGAAGAAGCCGCTCTTTTAAAAAAAGAAGCAAAGCAAAGCGGCAAGACATTAGAGGACTTAATAGCGGCAAATGGCGGCTTTAAAGAGACGGATTTTTTTCATTGGAAGGCCGAGGCCTTAGCCGTTCCTTTGCTCAAGGACTTACCCGAGGATATTCCCTCCGATATTCTTTCAATTATTCCGCGGGAATCAGCTGATTTTTATAAAATTCTGCCGTTGAATATTGAGAAAGATACCAATGTTTTAGAGGTTGGAATGGTTTACCCGGAAAATCCGCAAGCTCAAGAGGCCTTGAAATTTTTAGTGCGCCAGCAAAAACTTACATTAAGGGTTTATCTGATAACACTTTCTGCTTTTAAAAATAATTTTGGCAAATACAATATCACGGAGAAAGAAATGAAGCAGGCATTGGAGAATTTGGAAAAGGATATTTTTTTAGAAAACGAGGAAACATCTCCTCGGGCCAACAAAAATGAATTCAATCGTTTAGTGGAGGAGGCCCCGACCATCAAAATCGTTTCAGTGATTTTGCGTCAAGCCGTAGAAGGCAAGGCCTCGGATATTCACATTGAACCGGGCCGCAATTGTTTGAAAATACGTTACCGATTAGACGGCATTCTTTATCCTTCTTTAGTGCTGCCTTTACAGGTGTACCCGGCCGTGGTTGGAAGAATTAAAATTTTGAGTCGTTTGAAAATTGACGAAACCCGTCTGCCTCAAGACGGCCGTTTTTCAGCTAAAATTGAACAGAAATTAATTGATTTTCGCGTGTCTACTTTACCGACAATTCTTGGCGAAAAAGTTGTTTTAAGGGTTTTAGACGCAAGCGCCGGAGTTAAAACATTAAAGGAGTTGGGCTTAACAGGCCGCAATTACGATTTAATTGAAAAAGCCGCTAAACTTCCTTATAAAATGATATTAGCGACCGGCCCGACCGGCTCGGGCAAAACAACCACTTTGTATTCTATGTTGCACTTAATAAACAATGATAAAGTAAATTCCATTACTTTGGAAGATCCCATTGAATATTTTATAGAGGGAGTGAATCAGTCACAGATTAATCCCGATATTGGTTATACTTTTGCCAATGGCTTACGGCAGATTTTGCGCCAAGACCCGAATATTATTATGATTGGTGAAATCCGCGACGAGGAAACCGCTGATTTAGCCGTTCACGCGGCCCTAACCGGGCATTTGGTGCTTTCCACTTTGCATACCAATTCCGCGGTGGGAGTTGTGCCGCGATTGATGGATATGGGTGTCAAGCCGTTCTTAATCGTTCCTGCTTTAAGCACCATTTTGAGCCAGCGGTTAGTAAGGATTTTATGTTCTGCTTGCAAGCAGAAAAAAGAATTAAGCGGTGATTTGGAAAAATATGTTTTAGATAAAATCAGCCACTTGCCTTCCGATGAAAGAAAAAAGGTCAAAATTGAAAGGCCTTTGACGGTTTTTCAGCCGGTTGGTTGTAAGAAATGCAATAACACCGGTTATAGCGGACGATTGGGAATTTTTGAGGTGTTTGAGATGAATGACAATTTAGAGCAACTAATCCTTAGTCGGGATAGTGAGCATGAAGCTAGTGAGCATGAAATTTTAGTGGAAGCCAGAAAACAAGGTATGTTAACTATGGAAGAAGATGGTATATTAAAGGTTTTAGAAGGACTTACCTCTATAGAGGAGGTGATGCGTACCACCTCTGAAGATTAATTTTTAAATATATGCCCAATAAACAAATTCTTTTAGTTGAAGACGACCCGTTTTTAAGAGATATTTATAGCAAAAAATTAGAGAAAGCCGGTTTTGTCGTTGTTAATGTCAATAATGGCGAGCAGGCATTAAAGGTCTTGAAAGGAGCCGTTTTTGATTTAGTGCTTTTGGATATTGTTATGCCTAATATTGACGGCTGGGAGGTTTTGGAGAAAATTAAGTGCCCCGAAGCCGAAGTCAAGACCAAAGTAATTGTTTTCAGCAACTTGGGGCAGAAATCCGAGGTTGAAAAAGGTCTGAGTTTAGGAGCTGATAAATACCTAATTAAATCAAGCTATACTCCTTCGGAGGTAGTTGAAGAGGTCAAGAAACTAATAACTAATAACTAATAACGAATAACGAATAACTTATGGACTTTGACAAAGAAATTAGGCGATTATTAACCACGGCTTTGCAAAAAGGCGCTTCGGACCTGCATTTATCAGCTGGCTATCCGCCTATCTTAAGGGTTACTAAACATTTAATTGAATTAGACGGCGAAAGGATATTAGACCCGACAGATACTGAGGGTTTGGCTTTGGAACTGCTCAACGAACAACAGCAGGAAAAGTTCTTAAAAGAAAAAGAAGCGGATTTTGCTTATGAGTCAGATGAGAAAGCCCGTTTTAGGGTTAATATTTTTTTACAAAGAGGGTCTTATAGCGTGGCTCTGCGCATTATACCAAAAGACATTAAAACCATTGATGATTTGAATTTGCCGCCTGTTTTGCATCAGTTTAGCCAGGCCAAGCAGGGCTTTGTTTTAATTACCGGGCCGACCTCGCAAGGCAAATCCACCACTTTGGCCGCGATGATTGATGAAATCAACCATCAAAGACCCGAGCATATTATTACGGTTGAGGACCCGATAGAATATATTTTCCAAAGAGACAAATGCTTGATTAATCAGAGGGAGGTTTACAGCGACACTTTAAGTTTTTCGCGCGCCTTGAAAGCGTCGTTACGGGAAGACCCTAATGTTATTATGGTGGGGGAAATGCGTGATTTGGAAACAATCTCCACGGCAATTACCGCGGCTGAAACTGGTCATTTGGTTTTGTCAACCTTGCACACTAACTCCGCCAGCCAGACCATTCATCGGTTGATTGATGTTTTTCCGGCGCATCAGCAAAATCAGATTCGCGCTCAATTAGCCGCTGTTCTTTTAGGTGTGGTATCGCAACGTTTAGTGCCGAGGATAGAAGGCGGTTTTGTGCCGGCCTGCGAGATTATGCTCAACAACCCGGCCGTGGCTAATTTAATCCGCGAGAGCAAGGTGCATGAAATTCCCTCGGTTATTGAGACCTCCGGCCAATTCGGTATGAATTCTTTAAACAAGCACTTGGCTGATTTGACGGCTGACAATATTATTGCCCCGGAAACCGCTTTGAGGTATTCTCTTAATCCCGAGGAATTGAGAGCGCGCTTAAAACGATTTACTTATGTTTAAATATGAAATTTTTTTATAAAGCCCGCAATAAAGATGGTCAGGAGCAAAAAGGAGAAATTGAGGCCTTTTCTAAAAAGGGTGCTTTGGAACTTTTGGAAAAAAACGGTTTCTATGTAATTTCTTTGCAAGCCAGCGGCAATTTATGGAGCAAAGGTTTTAACTTAAATTTAACCTCAGGCATTTCGTCTAAGGAGTTGGTGCTTTTCACCCGGCAGTTCAGCATTATGTTGCGCTCAGCCATTCCGCCGTTGGAGGCATTGAGAGCGCAGATTTTGCAAACAACCAATGGAAATTTCAAAAGTAAACTGATTAAGATGGCCCAGGCCGTTGAAACCGGCAGTTCATTGAGCCGCGCCTTTTCTTTAGAAGGCAAGGTTTTTGATGTTTTCTACATAAACATAATTAAGTCAGGCGAGGCAACCGGCAAAGTGGCCGATGCTTTAAATTATTTAGCCGACCATTTGGAGCGGAACTATAATTTAAAGCGCAAAATTCAAGGAGCAATGATTTATCCGGCTTTTGTTATCGTGGTTTTTATCGGAGCTTTTTTCTTGGTTACTTTTTTTATCGTGCCTCGTTTAACCGAGCTAATGGCTTCTTTCCAGGGCCAACTTCCTTGGACCACTCAATTGATTATGGCTATGTCAGGTTTTGTAAGAAAGGGCGGTTGGGCATTGCTCTTGGCTTTTTTTGGTCTTTTATTTTTTTTGCCGCGGCTTTTAAAAAAAATTCCAGCGGCTAAGAAAATTTACGATAAACTTATTTTAGAAGTGCCGATTTTAGGCAGTTTTAAAAAAAAGATTTTTCTTGCCCAGTTCTCCGAAAACCTTTCTGTTTTAATCGCGGCCGGGCTGCCGATTACTCAGGCCCTGAAAATTACCAAAGACATTATTGACAACGAGCTTTATCAGCTTGTTTTAAAAAGAGCTGAAGAAAGGGTCTCGCGCGGCGAAAAAATCAGCGCCGTTTTATCCGGTTTTCCGCGTCAATTTCCGGCTTTTGTGGTGCAGATGGTTTATACCGGCGAGGAAACCGGGCGCTTGGAAGAGACCTTGATAAATGTGGTAAATTTCTATCAGGAAGAGATTGACCGAACAGCCGAAAACTTAACCTCTATTTTGGAGCCGGTTTTAATTGCTTTTTTAGGTGCGGGCATTGCGTTTTTGGCTGTGGCTGTTTATGTTCCGATTTTCAAGATGGGTATGTCGGCCGGCGGATAGAGATAGTTAAAAGTTAAAAATGAAAAGTTAAAAATTAAAAAACACAAAGCACAAATTACAAAACACAAACAAAACACAGAACCAAAAACACAAAGCACAAACAAATTTAAAGAGTTGGTTTGTGTTTTGGAAGTTGTGCTTTGTGCTTTGTTTGTGCTTTGCGTTTTGTAATTTGTGCTTTATAAAATTGCCACTGTGGATAAAATTTTGACTTTTTACAGGGCAATTGTGGTATAATGAATTATTCTATTATTCTAAATAGCTTACGGGTTTACTTGTCATTCTGAGCCAGCAGGCGAAGAATCCGACACGCAGTGTCGCCCTGAGGCGATAGCCGAAGGGTCTCAACCATTGAGATTCTTCGGGATTACCCTCAGGATGACGGCTATCGCCGTCAGATTCCTCGGCTCCGCC
>CAYVXQ010000060.1:0-5137 GCA_964454625.1 uncultured Candidatus Saccharibacteria bacterium | reverse complement strand
GCTTTTGAAATGAGCACTTTCGTCTGGATAATCATTGCCACGTTTTCGATTAGTTTAATTGCCTTTGTCGGAGCTTTAACTTTATTTTTAAAAGAAGAACTTTTAAATAAAATTCTTTTTCTTTTAGTTGCCTTCTCAGCCGGCGCCTTAATTGGCGGAGCATTTTTACATTTAATTCCGGAAGCAATTGAAAAGATTGAAGCGAAGGGAGGCTCAGTTTTAGAAATTTTTTTATATTTAATTTTAGGTTTTTGCCTTTTCTTTGTCCTGGAACAATTTATTGGGTGGCATCATCACCATACTACCCGGCATCCAGAGATAATGCCCTTTTCCTATTTAATTTTAATTTCCGATGGCATTCATAATTTTATTGATGGTTTAGTGGTGGCAGGTTCCTTTATCGCCGGACTTCCCTTAGGTCTGGTTACGGCTTTGGCAATAGCTCTTCATGAGATTCCTCAGGAGATTGGTGATTACGGAATTTTAGTTTACGGCGGATTTAAGAAAATTAAGGCTTTATTTTTGAATTTTCTTTCAGCCAGCACTATAATATTGGGAGGGATCGTCGGGTTTTTCCTTTCTGAAAAAATCGGCGAGCAGATTTTATTTCTCTTACCTTTTGCTGCCGGTACCTTTATTTATGTTGCCGCCTCAGATTTAATTCCTCGAATAAGACCAGAAAAAGACCTAAGAAAATCAACAATTTATTTTTTAGTCTTCTTGACAGGAATAGCCATTATGCTTTTAATTAAATTATTAGATTAGTTTTGGAATAAACTTATGCCTAAAAAATTTAGAGTAAATAAAGAAAAATGCATCGGTTGTGGAGTTTGTGTTGCCAATTGTCCGGGAGGGACTGAGTTAAGAGAAGATGGCAAGGCCGAGATAGTCGATGACAAAAAGGCAGAGGAATGCGGCGGGGAAGAACTTTGTCCCTACGGAGCAATCGAAGAGGTTAAATAACCTCTTCTCTCACCTCATTTTTACTTCGTAAAAATTCGGTAGTCGAAGAAATTAAATAACTTCTTCTCCGGCATTTTTCATGACCTGCTCTTGACAGAGGTTTTCTTTTGACTAAAATATATATAGATAGTCATCTATATATTTTTTTTTATGCCCCGTTAGAAGTTTGTCCATTACAATAAAGACTTTTATCGGGGGTAAAGAAAAGGTATTTAGAAATAACTTGTCTTAAGAGTTACAAAAAATTTTTATTCTAAAAATTTTTTGTCAAAGACTTCTAACGGGGTATGCCAAGAAAAAGCTGCCCTAAATGTCTTCGCCTAATTGCCGAAGAGACCAGGGCAAAAATAATTCAGCAATTAAAAAAGAAATCCAACCGGGTTGGGAAAATTGGAGCTAATTTCTCTTTGACTCAACCAACCATTTCTCATCATTTAAAAGTTTTAAAAAAAGTCGGAATGGTTTTAAGTAAAAAAAGAGGTCGGGAGATTTATTATTATTTGAATAAAAAATATCCCTGTAAAAAATGTTTTCTTTTTAAAATTCCCCTAAAATAAAACTATGAGAAAAAATGTTTATCTTGACAATGCCGCTACCACCTCTGCCGACCCTCGAGTAGTCAAGGCAATGTCGCCTTATTTTGACAGGTTTTCTGGCAATGCCGGTTCTTTGCATCAGCCGGGGAGAGAGGCTAAAGCGGCCATATTTAGGGCTATAAAGACGATAGCTGAGATTTTAAATTGCCGACCAGAGGAAATAATTTTTACTGGTTCGGGGACCGAAAGCGATAATTTAGCCATTTTTGGAACCGCCCGAGCAAATAAAGCCTCAGGTAACCCCCGCACCAGAATAAATTCGGCGCGGGGCAGGCATATTATTACTTCTAATATCGAACATCATGCTGTTTTATATCCCTGTGAGCGGCTAGAGAAAGAAGGTTTTAAAGTTACTTTTTTGGGAGTTAACCGAGAGGGGATTTTATCCTTGGATTCTTTGAGAAAAGCAATCAGCGATAAAACAATCCTGGTTTCGATAATGTATGCTAACAATGAGATTGGCACTATTCAACCAATCGAAGAAATTGGCAAGATAATTAAAGAAATAAAAAAGGAGAGAGAGGAAAGAGGATTGAGGGTTCCAATTTATTTTCACACTGATGCCTGTCAGGCAGCCGGTTACCTCAATTTGGATGTCCAGAAATTGGGAGTTGACCTTTTAACTCTTAATGGCAGCAAGATTTATGGACCAAAAGGGGTGGGGGCTTTATTTGTTAGGGCGGGGACGAAAATTGAGCCTCTGGTTTTTGGCGGCGGACAGGAAGGAGGGCTTCGGTCAGGAACGGAAAATACTCCCGGCATTGTCGGATTAGCCGAGGCTTTGAAAATAGCCCAAAAAGAAAGGAAAAAAGAGAGCCGGCGAGAAGAGAAACTGAGAGATTATTTTATTGAAGGAATTATCAGAAATATTCCCAAAGTTATTTTAAATGGTCATCCCAAAAAAAGATTGCCCAATAATGTTAATGTTTCTATTCTTGATATTGAGGGTGAAGCCATGCTTTTGTGGTTAGATAAATATGGCATTTCCGCTTCCACTGGCTCAGCCTGCGATTCCCAGAGCCTAGACCCTTCCCATGTTATTTTGGCTTTAGGCCGACCTTATGAGCATGCCCACGGCAGTCTAAGATTGACCCTGGGTAGAAAGACAATTAAAGAAGATATAGATTACGTTTTAAAAATTTTGCCTAAGGTTGTCAAAGAACTAAGAAAAATTTCCCCGGTTAAGGTAAAAATGGAGGCAAAAACTCTTTCTCTGCCCGGGGTCTTTGCTGGTCAGGGATTGCCCCATTTTGTTAAGAAAAAATTAAAGTAAGCCAAAAAATAAAATGAGAGAAAATAAAACCAATAAAAGAAAACCGGACTTAAACACAGTTGATGTTATTCAGCAATATACTGGTCAGGGCTGGGTCTATTCAGATATTGTTAAAGACCATTTTTTCCATCCCCGTAATTTGTTGTTGGAAGATCCCAAATCTGGGGAATACGACGCCGTCGGCCAGGTCGGGGCGGTTCAGTGCGGAGACGTAATGCGAATGTGGTTAAAGATTGATCCCAAAACTGAGCGGATAAAGAAGTTAAAATGGCGCACCTTTGGCTGTGGCAGTGCGATTAGTGCTACTTCCATATTTTCAGTAATGGTGACAGAAAAAGGGGGAATGAAATTAGATGAGGCTTTAAAAATTCGACCTCAAGATATCGTGGCCAGGCTGGGCGGCCTGCCGGCCAGAAAAGTTCATTGCTCGGTTTTGGCTGATAAGGCTTTTAGACAGGCAGTTAATAATTATTTTAGAAATACTAAACAGTATCAAAGAATTATGGTTGAGGGTTCTAAAGTTGTTGACAAAAGATTAAACATTACCGAACGCGACATAGAACAAGCGGTTTTAGAGGGCGCCCAAAATTTATTAGAGGTCCAGAAGAAATTAAAAGTGGGAGTAGGAGACCCCCAAGCCCTTCCGGAAATAGAACAACTAATCAGATTCTATAAAGAAAAGTATTATGGTTAAGAAGAAACCCCGCGCCAGAACCTTGGGTTCTATGGGGGGCAAAAAAGTAGTGGTGGCTATGTCAGGCGGAATAGATTCCTCGGTAGCAGCAACGCTCCTCAAAGAGCGCGACTTTGATGTTATTGGGATTTTTATGAAGTTTTGGTCTGAGCCAGGAGTGGAAGGAGCCTGGAACAGGTGTTGCTCTCCGGAAGCTGAAGCAAAGGCTCGCTGGGTGGCAAAGAGCCTGGGCATTCCTTTTTATGTTTTTAATGTTGAAAAAGAATTTAAAAAGAGAATTGTTGATTATTTTTTAACCGAATATAAGGCTGGCAGAACTCCTAATCCTTGTGTAGTTTGTAATAAAGAAATTAAATTCGGGCTTTTATTAGAAAAAGCTTTAGTCCTTGATGCCGATTTCGTCGCCACCGGTCACTATGCCCGAGTTGTTGATGTTGACGTCAGACGTCAACATAAACAAAATCAGCGAATCAAGTTATTAAAGTTATTAAAGGGGAGAGATAAAAATAAAGATCAAAGTTATTTTTTGTGGATGCTAAGTCAAAATCAGTTAAGAAGGATTTTATTTCCGGTCGGAGATTATACCAAAGATAAAGTTAGAAATTTGGCAAAAAGGTTTAATTTGCCAGTTCTTGACATTCCAGAATCAATGGAAATTTGTTTTATCCGAACTACTCTAAATGATTTCTTGGCTCGCCACCTTCAATCAAAACCCGGGCCAATAATTTGCGCAATGTCGAACATTGCGCATAAAGGAGAGAAATGGAAGGTAATTGGTAAGCACAAGGGCCTGCCATTTTATACTATTGGCCAGAGAAAGGGGATTGAACTTCCCGGTGGACCATTTTACGTGGTGGGTAAAGACCTAAAGAAGAACACTTTAATAGTTACTCCCTTTTTTAATGATAAAAAACTTTATAGCAAAAGTTTGATTACTAAAAATGTTAATTGGCTTTCAGGCAGGGAACCCAAACTCCCTTTAAAAATTAAAGCTCAAATTAGGTATGGCCATAAAGCCGTAACAGCTACCATAATTAAGAAACTAAAGGGCGGAAAAATAGAATTAGTTTTCAGTCGACCCCAGCGAGCAATAACTCCTGGCCAATCAGTGGTCTTTTACCAGGGCGACGAGATTGTCGGTGGTGGGATAATCTGTTAAGATAAAAGAAGATTAAAATTTACAGGGGGCGACCCTCTGTAAGCTGAACCAAAAAAGTATGCCTCACAAACCACGACAATTTGTTAAGGGTGAGATATATCATGTAGTAATAAGGCGAATGGCTGAGGAAGAACTCTTTTTGGACATTGACGATCATTATCGAGGGATATTTTGTATTTATGAGTTTAACACTACCAAACCCATAACTATCAGAGAGCGTCGTTCGGCTCGCGCCAAATTTAAAAAATCTCTCAGGGGGTCGCCCCCTGCAACTATGATAAAGACAGATGAAGTTATGATCATGAAAGACGAGAGGGATATATTGGTTGAAGTTTTAGTTTTTTGCCTCATGCCAAATCATATTCATTTGTTAGTGAGAGAATTAAGAGAAGGGGGGATCAGTAAGTTTATGTTAAAATTAGAGAGTGGCTACGCGGCTTATTTTAAACTCA
>CAYVXQ010000059.1:0-5227 GCA_964454625.1 uncultured Candidatus Saccharibacteria bacterium | reverse complement strand
ATTAACCGATGAATGGCAAGAACGAGGCATGAAAGAAGGACTGGAATATGCGATATTGACAGACGAGATTACAAGAGCATGGGCTGATAAAAGCGTCAGAGATTATAAAAAATTCAAGGGGTTGAAAAAAGAAAATTTAAGAGACAACATGACCAACCTCGAATTAGTGCTAAATATGCTTGCCGAGGCTTCAACGGCTGAAATATCAAAAAAGAAAAAACCTGAAGGGATAGAAAGTAATAAGCAAGTTGCCCAAAAGGGCGGCACCGCCGCAAAGAAAGCGAGGATTGAGATAGAAAAACAAACGGGCGAAAGTGTGATCACATCTAGAAATGCGAAAATTTTGATGGCGAAACAAAAGAAATCTCTACCAAATAAAAACAATAAATAACTATGGCAATACAAATACTGTCAAATCTCAATTATCCGATCGGCAACATAATCAACCAGGAGTTGCAGAATGCGAACTCAGCAAAAATGGCCGTTGCCTTTTTGAAATATTCTGGAGTAAAAGTTATTGAGAAATCTTTAGATAGTTTTCTGAAAAATAATGGCAACATTGAAATTATCGCTGGGCTTGATTTCAAAACTACTGACCCTCAATCAATGCATTATTTTATCCAACTGCAAAAACAGGTTTCGGGTTTGAAATTTTATTGCTACGGAGATAAAGACGAAAATAAAACCGATATTGTTTTTCATCCCAAGATTTATCTTTTTGAAAAAGGGCGCGAAACAACAGGGATTGTCGGTAGCACAAATCTCACACGCGGTGGCTTGCTGACCAACTTTGAAGTAAATGTAGTGATTAAGGAAACAAAACCGCTCTATTTTTCCCAACTTGAAGCGATTTATAATTCAGTCAAATTTACCGATTCTGTATTTTCGCCAGACGAAGAATACTTGGCGGGATATTCAGAAGTTTACAAAGCTTTTTTGCAGAATGAAGAAAGGGCAATAAACGATCAGGGCGTACAAAGTGTTGTGCATCAAATAAACAGGCGTGCGGAATTTTTACCCGGCACTGTTCCGTCAATCAAAAGTTTGATTATTGAAGTAATCAAAAAGGGGCAAACAACGAGCGTTGATTTTGTACCATTACACACAATTTATGAAGAAGTCGAAAGATTGGTGCGAGAAAAAAATCTCACCTACAAGATGGATACATTCCGCAATTCAATCAGGGGTGAATTAAACAAACACGAAGCCAGCAGTAATCATCCAGACAATATGGATTTATTTGTTCGTTCGCCAGAGCAAAAAGGTTGTTATTCATTAACTGAAAAGGGTAAAAATTATGCAGGAAGATAAAATGACCCAACAGCAAATTTTCGAGTTACAAGCGAAGATTGAACTGGCGGTAAATCGTTCATCCGGAAGCACTGAAGACGAAAGCCGGATTGACGATTTGTGCTGTGAACTTTTACAACTCGAAGAGACGACTGCGTAAAGATTCTGAACGAAAAAATTGACGAAAAGTCAGTTGAATTGATTTTTGCCGATCCGCCTTACAACCTTTCGGGTAATGGCTTAAAATGGGAAGGCAATAAAACTGGCGGGGATTGGTATATGGTAAATGAGAAATGGGACAAAATGACTGCTCCTGAATACATGCGATTTACCCGCAAATGGATTGGGGCTTGCCATAAAGTTTTAAGAGATAACGGCTCAATTTATATTTCTTGCACTTATCATAATCTTGCAGAGGTGATGATTGTTCTCAAGCAGCTGGACTTTAAGATTAACAATGTAATTGTTTGGCAAAAGACAAATGCCATGCCGAATATGACCAAAAGAGTTTTTACTCATTCTACTGAATTTGTCGTTTGGGCAGTTAAAGGTAAAAAATGGATTTTTAACTATGAGGAGCTAAAGAATATAAATCCAGAAAAACAAAAGGACGGTTCAGTAAAACAAATGCGGGATGTTTGGTCGCTTCCTTTGGTTCAAGGAAAAGAGAGGTTAAGAGGAAAAGATGGGCGGGCTTTGCACCCAACACAAAAGCCGGAGGAAATGCTAAAACGAATAATAATTGCTTCTTCAAATAAAGGCGATACTGTTTTAGATCCATTTTTAGGCAGCGGAACAACAGCATTTGTTGCAAAGAAATTGAGTCGAAACTGGATTGGTATTGAGAAAAGCAAAAAATATGTTGATATGGCAAAAAAACGAATTGAAAATTATGGCAAAACTTAAGAAATCAAAAACCGATGAATACCTGAAAGAATATAAACCCCTGAAAGAGCTATATAGGGATTTTTCGTACACAATAAGATTCATTTTAGAAAATCTATTACGCAAAAATAATTTTAAGTACCAAGCGATAACTTACAGAGAAAAAAGCGAGAAATCCTTAAAAGATAAGTTGGAAACCGTAAGGAAAATCAAAGCGGTAAAAGATATTGACGACTTGGCAGGTTGCAGAATAATTTTTTATCTTGATAATGATGTCCAAAGAATTATTCAATATTTACAAAATGAATTTGTAGTTGTTAAGCAAAACTTAAAATATTCCGATGACAGCTATAATGCGCTTCATCTTATAGTTAAGCTGAATAAAGACAGGTTAAAGCTCATTGAATACGAAATGTTTAGCGGGCTTAAATGCGAAATACAGCTTACCACCGTTTTGTACCATTCTTGGTCAGAGCTGGCTCACGATGTTATCTACAAACCGGAAAAATCCCTTTCAGAATTTGATCAACGAGCTTTTGATTCGATAAGGGGACGTTTTTCCGATGTGATGAAAAATCATATCAAACAAGCGCAATACAGTTTTGATTTCATTTTCAAGGAAATTGAGAAAATAAAACAAGGAAAACAGGTATTTGATGTTGTCTTTCTTAAATCCATTGTTGATTCAAAGGTAAATAATGAGATCTACGAAAACTTAAAAATTCTATTGAAATATATTGAGGAGTTTGGAGATAAAACACCAAAAGAATTAAAAATCATTGAAATCGTTAACAACACCCTTGAAAAATCAAAGCAACTGAAAAAAGAACCTATAAAAACTGCGTTTGGTGATCTTCCGGGACACGATTATGCGGATATTGCCGAAATTTGTTTGGATATTTTAGAACGTCTAAGGTTTGCTTATCCAAAAGAGGTTTTTGAGACTTTGAGCCGACTATCCATTGATGAAAACGATAAAATAAAAAAGAAATCATTGGATGTTGCTTCAAAAATGGCCAAATATACTTTTTGGCCAAAAGAGAAAAAGATTTATTATCACCCACAACTTTTTATTCTTGATGAAATTGAAAAATTGGATGATAAAAACTTACTAATTTATTTAAGTTTGCTTGTTAAGGTATCCGAAGAGTTGCTTTTGCCGTCTTTCGAGGGTACATCGTGGAGTGATCATAAAACTTTTACCATACACCAAGGACCACTGCCTGTCGGAGATACGGTTAAAAAAATTCGGGAAAGAACAATTAACATTTTAGAAAAACTTTACTCTCTCGCAGAAACAATCTCTGAAAAACAGCAGATTTTACAAGCGTTTGAGCAAGCAACGCACACGCCACACACAGGAGACTATACATCAGAACTTGAAAAGATGATTTTAGAGAATACAAACACTTTGATTTCTTATTATTCTTCCATTGTTCAAAAAGCTGATAATGAAATTCTCAAAATCATTGAGGAGCAAATGCATTGGTTTGCAAAGAGATTTCAAAAAGGATTGAAAAACTTAAAACAATTGAGATTACTTATTGAGGAAAATGCAGAATACGGCATGTACAAAGTGTTCGTCGGCTGGGATTATCGTTTTTCCGATGAATTGGATTACCACGAGGCTGAAAAAGAACGAAAACAAAAAATTGATGAGTACATAAAACAAATAACTGATAAGAAATTTTTGCAGTGGCGAAAAAAGATTTTATCTATCATCAAAAACTATGAACAAATTGAAGATCGTGGGCAATTCCAGTATTTCAATATTTTTTTGAACGAATTAGGCAAACAAAAGCCTGAAATTGCCCTGAAATTGATTCTGAAAAACGAAAAAGAACTTGAGCCTTTTCTAATTCATCTAATAGCTGGAATATGGGAAAGCAAACAAAAAGAACAAGCCAAAAAAATACTGGAAAACTGGATTAGTAATGGCAAGCATTTGTTTACATGTGCTGTATTATTTGAGTATGTAAAGGAGATTGACGAGCCTCTTTTGAATAAAATTTACAGCAAGGCAAGAAAACAGAATGACGTAAGTGCGCTAACAAAAGTAATTTGTTCAATTGTAGCCAACTTTGAACAAAGCAAAATAGGAAAAGACTTATTTGTGGATTCTATAAAGGAGCTAACGAAACATAAAAATTATTGGTGGGTGAATCATGTTTGGTTTAAAGGTAATTCCATTTTAGGAGTACTTAATAAAAATGATTGGAAAACAGTTTTAGAAAGTCTGCTTATTGCACCAAACATTGATTACCATTTAGAAGAAATACTATCGGCTGTTGCACAAAATTCGCCGAAGGAGTTGATCGGTTTTTTTCATGAAAGGATGAAAATACAAGCAAAAAAGAAGCGAGAAGAAAGATATGACGCAATCCCTTTTGATTTACATAAACTAAATGAGCCACTCAGCCAAAATGTTGAAGTAGTAATTAAAGAAATTTTGAAGTGGTTTAAGAAAGAAGACTGGCTCTCTTATTGGGAAGGCGGACATCTCTTGCAGGCGATTTTTCCAGCTTTTCATCAGGAATTGGAAAAACAGTTGATAGAACTGCTTAGATCAAAAAATAAAAATAAGGCAAAGATAGTTTTGTATGTATTGCGTTCATACAAAGGTGAAACATTTTTACATAACGTCTGTAAAGAATTCATTAAGCAATATCCTAAGAGTAAAAAGTGCAAACAAGAAATGTTTACGATTCTTTCTCAAATGGGTGTCGTCTCTGGCGAATATGGATTTGTTGAGGGTTATGAAAGAAAGAAAAAAGAAATACAGGGATGGAAACAAGACAAAAGCAAAGTTATTCAAAGTTTTGCGCGACAGTACGAAAATTACCTATCTAAACGGATTGATTACGAGAAAAAGAGAGCAGATGAAGATATTGAGATTAGAAAAAGAGAGTTTGAGGGGTAATTTTCGACAATTTTACTCATTTGAGATAAGATAACAATTGAAAGCGGCGCGCCAACTTCGTTGGCACAAATTCCGTCAGCGTTCAAAGCGAGGGCGAGGCGGAAGGGGGGTGTGGGGGGAATTCCGCCTCGC
>CAYVXQ010000058.1:0-5474 GCA_964454625.1 uncultured Candidatus Saccharibacteria bacterium | reverse complement strand
GAATTCGCAGAGGGCAGCTGCTTTCACTAATTTTTATTAAGCAACAGGTCTAATAATAATAATCAAAAAATCGGAGTTGGGGGGGCTTGCGGCTGGACACCGAATAGATAATTTTATTTATATATGAAACTAATCGCTTTGGGGCTTGATGGCGCCGGGTTTAATTTATTGGCGCCCTGGCTCAATCAAGGCCTTCTGCCAAATTTAGCGGCTATACAGAAAAAGGGCGTTTCCTGCCCCCTGAATGTTTGTTTGCCGCCGGTGACTTCGCCCAACTGGAAGTGTTTTTCCACTGGTAAAAATCCGGGCAAGCTTGGTGTTTTTTGGTGGGAAAATATTGATGTTGAAAAGCAAAAAATCACCGTGCCAAGTTCCTGTGATTTTCACGGCAAAGAAATTTGGGATATTTTGGGGGAAAATGGCCATAAGGTTGGCATCTTAAATATGCCAACCTGCTATCCGCCCAAACCTGTTAATGGTTTTATGGTGGCTGGGGGGCCTGACGCTTTGGAGAGCGGTTTTGCCTGGCCCAAAGAATTAGAGAAAGAGTTAAAAGAAAAGTATCAGTGGAGGGTATTGCCCAAAAGCATTGATTTTTTAAATGAAAGCAACCAAGTAGCCCTGCAAGAGATTTACGATTTAATAGAAAAACGATTTGTGGCGGCCATTGATTTAGCAAAAAAATACCGACTGGATTTTTTACAGCTGACGATTTATTTGAATAATGTTTTGCACCATTTTTTTGGTAAGGGAGAGCCGATTTTGCGGGCTTGGCAAATAATTGACCAGGGGATTGGCAAAATGCAAAAGGTATTCCCGGAGGCAAACTGGATTATCTTTTCTGACCATGGCTCGGGTGAGATTAAGGTGAAATTTAATATCAACCAATGGCTCAAAGAGCAGGGCTATTTAGTTTTAAAAGATAACCAAAAGGATTTTCAAAAGAATATCTGGTTGAAAATGGGTTTGCACCAAGCTATTTTGTCAAAATTCGCTGCTCGCTTGGGCGCAAAAGATTTTCTGAAAAAACATTTTTTTAAGTTGAAATTTATTTTTCCAACCCCTTCGGGCGCTTCTGCTAAAACAGCCAAGGAGGTATTGATTGATTGGGATAAAAGCCAGGCCATAGCGAGCGGACAGGGACCGATATATCTAAACAAATTACAAATTACAAATAACAAATCACAAAATTTAAGAGAAGAGATTGTTAAGAAATTAGAAAGTTTAGAATACAACGTGGTGAAGATTGCTAAGAAGGTTTATCAAAAGGAGGAGATTTATTCGGGCGAGTTTATGGGCAAGGCACCGGATTTGATTATTGACCAAGGTGAGGGGGTTCACATTTCGGGTGCCATTGGTTTTAGGGATATTTTTGAAACACCGCAAAAATGGATGGGTGAGAATCAAAGGACAGGCATTTTTTTGGCGGCTGGCCCGTCGTTTAAAGCCAGCCAGTTAGACAAGGCGAACATTTTAGATATTACCCCGACGATTTTGAAAATTTTCAATATTGAAAAGCCCACTGATTTTGACGGCAGGGCATTGGAGGAAATATTAAATTTGAAGCACGAACTATAAAAAAACACAGAACACAGAGCACAAAGTACAAACAAAGCACAATCTCCAAAACACAAAGCACAAACGGATTTAAAGATTTAGTTTGTGTTTTGAAAGTTGTGTTCTGTGCTTTGTTTGTAATTTGTGTTTTGTAATTTGTGTTTTATCTTATTGGGATTTATTTTAAAATGGTTATTCTTACTTTAAAACAGAAAATAAGGAACTTTTTGATTTTTTTGACTTATTATTCGGGCTTGCCGGCTTTACGGGTTTGGTTTTATGGCTGGCGAAAAATTCCCTTATTGAGGGTGATTGCTTTTCATGAAATAAAAGACAGCCAAAAAGAAAATTTTCAGAAAATATTGGTTTTTTTGAAAAAAAAGTTTAATATTATTTCGCCGGCTGATTTTTTGGCCGGCAAATTTTCTCAAACAAGAATAAATTTACTTTTAACTTTTGACGATGCTTTTGATAGTTGGCAAAGCAATGCCCTGCCTGTATTAAGAAAAGAAAATCTGTCAGCGATATTTTTTTTAGAGAATAGGGGATTGCCTTTAGCCCCGATTTTGTCGCAAAACAGCCAAAGAATCGGCGGGCACACTGTTAGCCATAGCCGCCTGACTGAAATACCCTATAATGAATTGATTTTTGAAATAAGAGAGAACAAGAAACAATTAGAGCAAGCAATAGGCAGGGAAATTATTTTTTTCGCTTATCCTTTTGGCGACAAGCAAAGTTTTAACCAGTCAGTGGTTGAGGAGGTCAAAAAAGCCGGTTATCAGTATGCCTTTACCATTTTACCCGGCTTTAATAATCCAAAAACCAATTGTTATCTATTGCATCGCGATAGCATTGATGTGAACTGGAACGAAAATTTTTTAAAAATGTGGCTTCTCAGCGCTTACGATTTTTGGAAAAAGTTATGAAAAATTTTATCAAAAATCTAGTTTGTTTTTTCTTGAATATGTTTTCTTTTTTGGCGCCCAAAGACAAGGTAGTGATTTTGATGTATCATTCAATTGGCCGCAATAATGTTTTTTCCACGGTTTCGCCGGAAAATTTTGAACGGCAGATGAATTTTTTGAAAAAAGGCAATTATAATGTAATGGGGTTTAGCAAGCTGGCGGCTCTTTTAGAGCAGAAAAAGGAAATACCAAATAAAACAGTGGTTTTAACCTTTGACGACGGCTACAGCGACAATTTTATTTTCGCTTGGCCGGTTTTAAAGAGATGTAATTTTCCCGCCACCATATTTTTAACCACTGGCTTGATGGGTGGTGTTAAGATTAAAAAAACCGGCGAGCAGATGAGGATGCTTGATTGGTTGCAAATTGATAAAATGTTTAAGTCGGGCTTGATTGATTTTCAGCCGCACACCATTAGCCATCCTCGCCTAACGGAAATTACTCCAGAGGAGGCGACAGGCGAGATTTTGAATTCGCAAAAAGCCGTAGATGAACAATTAGCCAATCAGCCGCGGTTTTTCGCTTATCCGTATGGAGATTATAATCAGACCATTATTGATATTTTAAAGAATAGCGGTTTCCGAGCGGCCGTGACTGTTAAAAAGGGCATAGTAAGAAATAACAGCCCGCTTTTAGAACTAAGGAGAAAGAGTATTAATCAAAAGACAAACATTGGTCAATTTAAAGCCAAAATCAATTTCGGTTTATTATGAGCGTGGAAAAATTTGAAAACGAAAAATGGCAAAACAAGGAACAGGGGATTAACTTTCGCCTTGAAGCCGCTTTAAATATGGTTGCAAAAGGACCCGCCTATGTAGAGCGAAGCTTTGCCGGCCCGACGGCGGCTTTGCCACCGTATAGGGTATTGGACTTGGGCTGCGGCGACGGCATTTTTTTGGAATTACTTAAAGAAAAAGGCATCGTGGGAGAGGGTTTGGATATTTCTAAAGTAGCGATAGAAAAAGCCAAAAATAAAGGGCTTTCGGTTGAGCAGTTTGATTTTGACAGCGGGAATTTGCCCTTTGCTGATAATTTTTTTGAGGTTGCCGTATTATTAGATGTGTTGGAGCATTTATATCAGCCGCAAAATATTTTGCGAGAGGCCAGCAGGGTGGCGCGCGAAGTAGTGCTGGCTGTGCCTAATTTTAATTCTTTACCCGCCCGACTGCAGGCGCTGATTGGCCGAGTGCCTGAAAATAATTCACCTAAAAAGGGCCATATTTATTGGTTCAATTTTAAGATTTTGCAAAAAATGCTCGAAGATAATGGTTTTAAAATTGTTGAAATGAAAACCAACACCATTTTCAGCCAGCGGCCGTTGTTTAAAAATATTTTTAAATTTTTAGCAAAAGTTTTTCCCAATGCTTTTGCCTTATCTTTTGTGGTTAGGGCAAAAAAATATGAATAAGTTTTTTGACACAATAAAATCCGGGGTTAGGGGGCAGAGCATTTACCGCGTTTTATCGCAGCAATGCTTAAAAGAGAATAGCCCCATATTAAGCGGCAAGGTGATTGATTTGGCGGGTGGGGGCAAAAATAATTATTTTAACTACTTAAATTTGGAAAATGTTGAGTATAGCAACGCGGATATAAAAAGCAGACAAGACGTTGATATTGTTCTGGATTTAACCAAGCCCTTGCCCATTGCCAATGATTCTTCTGATTCTGCTTTGCTTTTTAATTGCCTTTATATTTTTGAAAACCCGACAAATGTTTTAAGAGAGGTAAATAGGATATTGAAGCCCAATGGTTTTTTACTGTTGATTACGCCTTTTGTTTTTAATGAGGCACCCGAGCCAAACGATTTTTGGCGTTTTACCAGTCAGGGATTAGCGAAAGTGCTTAGCGGAGCTGGCTTCAAAAATATTAGGATAATTCCCTTTGGCGAACGATTCACCGCGGCTGTTTCTATATTAAACAAATTTTTATTTTTCAGGGCCGTTTAGGGCAGTGGTTTATTTGACGGCTATGGGTTTAGATAAATTAGTGCCAGAAAACATTAAAAAAAATCACCCTTGTCCACTGGGGTATTTAACAATAGCCAAGGGGGCAAATCTCTAACAATTTTTTATAAATGTTTTTTCAATATGAAAGAGGTCTGCCCCTTATTTTTTATAGCTTTTTTACCATCGCCAGGCCGATAATGGTGCGGATAATCTCCGAGGCGACTCGAGCTAAGATGATTCCCAAAATTCCCAACCAATAGAAACCGCCTACCAGCAAGATAATGTCCAAAACAGTGGAAGAAACTTCCAGCCAGTAGTATTTTTTAATGGCCATCTGGCAGGTTAAGGCGGTGCTGGCCATTAGATAGCCAACGCCCAAAAGCGAAATAGCGTATATTTGGGAATAAAAAATGGCCTCAGTGTAGCGGGGAAAGAAAAATTTGAAAACCCAAGGCGCGGTTAGGCCGTAAAAAGCTATTACTAGAGCTGTTAAAACCAGTAGTTTGAAAACCTTCGGTAAAAGATTTTTTTTTAATTCCGAGGGGTTTTTAATACTTAGTTTGGGCGCAGCCAAAGCAGAGACCATTTGAACGGGCTCTTTTAATTTGTTTACTGGCAAGAGGGCAAAGGTATACATAGCTAATTGGCTGGCGCCAAAATTGTGGAATACTAAGATTTGGTCTAAATACTGAATGATTTGTTCTAAAAAGTTTATAAAGGTAAGATGATAGCCGAATTTTTTTGTTTTTTTGTCTTCTGTTTTGTTGGGTTTTAATTTTTTTTTGATTTGATAGTAAAAAATGCCATTACAGACGGTTTCAGTGGTAAAATAAAGAGCCGTCAAAACAAAAATAATCAGCAAGCGATGGGAGGTAAATTGCGTTGCCAGTAATAGAAAAGCAATCAGCGAGCCAGCGGTAATTAAATTTTGAATGCTTTGATATTTGGCGTTTAAGCGGAAATTTTTTTGGCCGGGCAGAAAACTGGCGATTAAAGAAAAGGCCGA
>CAYVXQ010000057.1:4209-5654 GCA_964454625.1 uncultured Candidatus Saccharibacteria bacterium | reverse complement strand
GCTGATAATTGCTCAACTGATGCGGCCAGCCAGCTTGAAAAGGTTTATGACCCGGATCTTGTTAGATATGATTGGGATAGCCGGGTGCGGGCCGTGGTTGATTCAGCCGATGACCTTAATACCATTGCTGATGCCTTAAGTATGCCCGGTATGACCCCGCAAACCCCGGTGATTGTTTATGAAATAACTAAAGACAGCCAGGATCTTAGCACAGCTGTGCAGCAAGCGGTTTCAAGTGTAACCTATTTTGGCCAAAAGCGAAACCGGGATTGCGATTTATACAGATATTTTTATCAACAATATATTTATTTTGAAGAAAACGGGGGAGAACGGGATTGCGATGAATGCAAATGCGATACAAGAGGTTGTTTGGACTGGACAGGCGCTTTACCTCCGGATGATTTTGACTGGTGCGCTCTTTCTCCGGCGCATCCTGCTTGCTTAGGGCAAGAATGCGCTTGTTGTTCTGATGCCGGAGATTGTGAAAGCCAAAAGCAAAGCAAGAATGCCGCGGTGAGCCCAAAGTGTACTGACACAGATACGGCTGACGGGGGAAAAGAAAAGAGTGTTCTCTCGGGATTATTCAGCGATTGGAATTATTATTTCGGCAGCCAAGGGAGCGATGGTTATCAAAAAGTAGAGGAAATAAAAGGAAAATTTTTGGCTTTACAGGATGTTTGGTTGGATAATTCGCTGGATAATCCAAAGACCTCGGCGAGTTTTGCCAAAAGCTACGCTGCTTCTATTATTGAGTCAAAAGGACTTGCCCAAGACATAGATAAGTTGCTTTCTGAGTTGAAGATTTTTTTTGATGAAGAAGAAAATACACCGGCTAATATGCGTGCTCAAATTACCAATAACTTAGGTTATTTGCCCGAGGACCAAAAAAAGGAACTTCTGGACATAGTAGATAATTTTGAGCCGTATTATATTCAAGTGAAAAAAGAAGTTATTGAGCCATTGGACAAGGCAATCGGCGAATATACTTACCCGGCGGATGCGAGTGTTTGCCCGGCCGATGTGCAGGAAAAGGGATTTTTGAATCGCATTTCCTGCTTTGAATGGTGCGGCGGTGTGGCATTTGAAACTTGCATTCAAGGTGGAAATCTTCAGCCAAGATTGTTTGAGGCCTTTGCCGGGCCATTGTCAGCCATTGAAAACTTAGAATATAGTTTGTTTTGGCTCACTGAGGCGGAAAAAGAAACCGATGATGTTTCTTCAATTCAGGAAAGCGTGAATAATTTAAAACCAGAAATCAAAAGCGAGGCTTTACAGCTCAATCCAGGCCTGATACAGGATCTTGAAGACAAAGTAACCGGCGGTATCAAAAAAGCATTCAATAAGTATAATCCATTTGCCAAAGCAACAACCGAGACCGGCATTGACGGCATTGATGAAAATCCAAGCAGTGACAAAATTAACACCGAGATTTTTAAAAGCGTGCC
>CAYVXQ010000057.1:2357-4109 GCA_964454625.1 uncultured Candidatus Saccharibacteria bacterium | reverse complement strand
GGTATTTTATTGCGCGGCAATTTAGAGGAAATGGATCGAGTTTGCAAGCAAAAAGATGATGACGGGGAGCGAGACGATGAATTTTTGGTTAAATATGATACTAGTACTATGAAGCAAAATTGTGAGGCCTGGCTGAATTTACCCGGCGAGGTTGTTAGCCAAGATGAGATAAACGCAAACATAGATGCCTTGGAAAAACAAAGGGATTGCGTGGGCACTTATTGCATTAAATGTCCGACTTGGCTCTGTCAGGGCGCGGGCGACCCCAAGTGTATGAGCGTGTCAGAATGCCCGAGTACTTATAATAAAAAAATTTACGGGGAATATAAAACAGTTTGCCGGCAGGGCGCGGCCGCGGTATTTGATGTCAATGTTTTCACGCCAGAAACTCGGAAATGGCCGCCGACTAAGCCGCCTTTGCTTGGTGGTTATACTATTGGCTATCAAGGCGCTAAAACAATCTGCATTCAAACTCAGGCCCAGTTGGCTTTATTGAAAACAAGTTCTTCGGCTACAACCTCACCCGCAGCATTAGAAATTTTGGGTTTAACTGATACCTGCAGCGAGCTAAGGCGGCAACAACAATTAAAGCGGGAATGTGAAAAGCACACTTTAACCAAGTGCGCGGCTCAAGGCAAGTGCGGTTCATCCGCTGAGTGTAATATAGTAATCTGCGATCCTCCTGATTGCAGCGGCGCTAAAATCACCTGTAGCGGTCTAAGAGAAGATATGAATGAAATCTGTACTGTTAATGAGCCCAAACCTGACGATGAATACTGCAATGGCAATAATATAAAAGACATTACCGACAAGGATAATGCCGCTGGTCTGAGAAAATTGCAACAGATTTGCATTGAGACCAATGATATCAGAACCCCGCTTGACGAGGTAATGCGAGTGCTTTCCGTGTTAATGGGTATACAATCAGGCACCGCGGCACACGGCGGCATTACCACTTCTATTAAAGGCGCTCAGGCATTTTATAGCAACGCTGGCAAGTTTATTAAAATGATAGAGGAATTGGCCTGGACCATGAGATTTGCGTATATTGATACAATGGAGGAGAATGCGGCTTCAAGCGGCGGTTTTAAACTCAGGCCTTTTAAGTGCGTGGCCGGGCCGATGGAAAGTTATCCAACTAGTATGGCAAAACTCACTGCTGGCCAAGAGCCAAGTTATATTTATTCAGGCAATAAAGCCAAGGCCGTTACCGGGCCAAATGGCGGCCAGGTCTGCCCGGATGTGGCTGGCTTATATGCGCGATTACAGGCCCAATTCAGCCAGATTCGTCAAGAAGTTCATAATATTGAGAAGGTTTATCGTAAAGCCAAAGATACGACTATTTCTTTGCCTTGGGGCGAGAATGCTTATGCTCATTTATGGACTAGTTACCCTGAGACCTATGGCTTTATTGAACCAATGTTTAAGAGAGCTGAAGAATTAAAGCAATCAGCCCAGTTTGTTTGGGCATTAGCCACTGCTTTGAATTTTGCCAACGATAACTGCGTTTGCGGTATGAGTTATTGCAAGCTTCCCTTTTGCATTTCCGGCCTGCCTTTAACATTGGCGCCGTTAAAAGACCCGTATTGCGCTTTGGTTTGGATATTAAGAAGCCCGATGAACAATATGGCCAAGCGCTTGCAAGAGGACTTGAATAAGCAATTAGACAAGCTATCAATTGAATAAGCAGTTAAGATGAAGTAAAATAAGAATAAAGCACGAAGCACGAAATAAACTCTAAATCCTAAATTC
>CAYVXQ010000057.1:0-2257 GCA_964454625.1 uncultured Candidatus Saccharibacteria bacterium | reverse complement strand
AAATTCAAAAAATTAGTTTTAAATTTTGAATTTAGAATTTAAAAACTATGGCGGAGAATGAAAGAATCTATGATTTAGAGGAAAGAACTTTTAAATTCGCCGAAAGAACTAGAGATTATGTTAAAAAACTTCCTAGAACAATTTCTAATATTGAGTATGGAAGACAATTAATAAGGTCGTCTGGTTCTGTCGCTTCTAATTATATTGAGGCCAACGAGTCGTTAAGCAGAAAAGATTTTGCCATGCGAGTTAAAATCAGCAGAAAAGAGATAAAGGAAAGCAGGTTTTGGTTATCTTTGTCCGAACCATCTAATGAACAGTGCGAAGAGAGAAAATTTTTGATTGTTGAATCTACGGAGTTGATGAAAATTTTTGGTTCAATAGTGGAACAGTTAAAGTAATGTTTTAATTTTTAATTTTGAACATTTGAATTTTGGATTTGTTTAGAATTTAGGATTTAGAATTTAGGATTTATAAAAGTAGCGTTTTATGAAACTTTATTTCCAATTTATCTTCGGCTTGCTTGCTGTTTTATTGATGGCTGGTTTTTTGTCTTTGAGTTATTTTCAGCCAGCAAAGCCCGAGCCGGCTCATGCCGCGATTGAAAGTTCGGGCTTGGTTGAAATTGCGGAAAATGATTTCAGCCAAGCCAGATGCGACCGCATTATTCCTATTGGTCAGCCCATGGAAGACACGGTCCGGCTCTTGGCTCAGGTTTTTAGCGAACAGCAAAATGCAGGCAGGTATATGGAGAGCGCTTCAGCCGACTTACAGAATGTCTTTGCTCAACTAAACAAAGACAGTGAATTTATTTGCGATTTTAGCAATTGCTCGCCGGTTTTCGCTGATGTCGGCCCGGAATTTACTTTAGAATTAGACGCTTTGGTGAAAAAGTTTTCTATTGGCGGCCATGCGCCTATTCCCAGCGATAAAGAGTGCGCCGGCAGCCCTTGTCCTGACTTGGGCGATGCAGAAAACGGCTACATTGGCTCTTTAAGGGGTTGGTTGACTTCTTTGCAAGAGTCGTCGGCTCGGGTAGAAGCGGTTTTTGACGAAGACGAGCCCAGCATAACTGTAACCGAGGATTTGGCTATTTATGAAAGCGAGGTTGGCGAGAAAATAACTAAAGCCGAAGCAATCCGCCGCCTGGCTGAAAGAGCCGCGGTAATGGTTAAGGAATGTACCTTGTCGGGCCTGGAAGAAAAAAGGGTTTTAGCCGGCCGAATGGGCGCAAAATATCCGATGTCTTGCCCCGACGCCATTGCCCTCGGGGAATACTGGCCAATGCCCTGGTCCGAGGTGTGCAAGGAAGAATGTAAAGGTGAAGACAGCGATAAATGTTATAAATGTTTGGAAAATGAGCCAGTGAATTTAAAGGACCTGGAAGAAAAAACATCAATTTTAGGCAAAATAAATTATAAAATTTATCAGCAATGCAGAGAAAAATGCAAAGACCCGGTTTCCGGGGATTGGGGCTTGAGTCAGGCCTGCCAGGAATGTCTGTGCACTGATTATAAGTATACTTTTGATTACTATACCCTTCAAACGATTTTGCCGACATTAGATAATGCTAAAATAGAAACAAAAGAAATGACAGACGCTCAATGCCTGGACTGGCTCTGCGGGGGCAGCAGCCACAACTGGGTTTGCTGCCACGAGGGCCCCATAGACATTCCTAATTATGATATGGTGCCGCATCACTCGGAATTAGGGCCTGGGTCCGAGTCATACGGACCAGAGTTGGTTGGCGGCGAGACAGGCGGCGGCGTTCCTGTTGAACTTAACGAGCCCCCTGTTGGACCTGGCGAGGAAATGGTTTTAACCGCGTACGCGCCTCCTTGTTTCTGCGAAGGCGGCTGCACCAGCCAGCAAAATAATGTTGGTTTTGGAATAATGGCCGTTGACAAGAAAAACATTCCTTATAAAAGCCGGGTGTGGATTATCAGTGATTTTCAGGATGGAAAATTTGACAAAGCCACGAAAACATATAATCGTTTAACAGGAGCTGAACATATATATGAGTCATTTAAAGTTGACGGACAAGAGATTGCCAATGGCGCAATGAGTTTTTGCGCCTGCGACACTGGCGGGGACATTAAAAACCGGCGCATTGATGTTTGGATGCCTGATGAAACAACGGCTAATGATTTTGGCGTTAAGTTCGCCAATGTTTCTTGGCAGCCCGACCCGACTTGCTGTACGGAAAAAGAGATATGCTGCCAAAATCCCAAAGCAGCCGGCTGTCAAGAAATCGGCA
>CAYVXQ010000056.1:0-5670 GCA_964454625.1 uncultured Candidatus Saccharibacteria bacterium | reverse complement strand
CGTTAGCGAGGAATCTCCAAACCTTGTTAGGACAAGATTCTCCGCTTCGTTCAGAATGACAAAAATAGGTTTTTCTACACTCTCAATTGCATATATAAAAAAGTTGGGCTATTATAAATAAAAAAACAATTAAAATTCATAATTTTATGGCATTAAACTTAAAAATAATTGTTCCCGCGGTAATTGTTGTAATTGTTGCGGTTGTTGTTGGATATTCGCGATTTAAAGGCACAACAGAAGTTGTAGCGCCTCCAAAAATAACAGAAACGGTCAATCAAGGAAACGGCGCCACGACTCCGCCACCAACCAAACCACCGCAAGGGAACGACACCACAACTCCATCACCAACCAAACCACCCCAACAAACAACTAATACTAACAAAACAATTGATGATACAATAAATTTATTTTTGCAAGACGCCTTCAGCGAAACAACATCAGTAATTAAAGAGGGGAACGACGATGCCAATATTATTTCTAGCGATAGCCAAACAGTTAGTGATTTTGGTCAAGTATATGACGAAAATGAATTCTAAAAGATAAAATAAAACTAAAAATCCGGCTTAGGCCGGATTTTTAGTTTGAACGAAGCAATGGTGCCCGGGGAGGGACTCGAACCCTCACGGGATTACTCCCAATGGATTTTAAGTCCATATCGTCTACCATTCCGACACCCGGGCGTTTTGAATTTTGGATTTTAGTTTTTCATTTTTAGTTTTTAATTTTTCATTTGAAATGAGGTCGCGGCCGGAATTGCACCGGCGTATACTTCTTTTGCAGAGAAGCGCCTTAGCTACTTGGCTACGCGACCGAAATTACTCTTCATTTTCCATTTTAATTTTTTCCAAAAGATTTTCAATTTTTTGCGCCATTGGAATCTCCAGTTCTTCCACAAAGCGAATCTGCGGCACGGGCCGCATGTTTAGCTGACGATTCAATAATTTCTGCAGACGATAGATATTTTTTTGCAAAATGTTTAAAACATTTTTAATCTCTTTTTCCGGAAAAGCTGAAATAAAAATTTTGCAATGCGTAGCATCAATTGATGTTTGAGCGCGCGTTACTGTTGTTAAAACATCAGCCGGAAAATCAACTTCCTCCAAAATATCTTTGCCAACTTGCCGTTTAATCAGCTCGTTGATTCTTATAAGACGCGCTTCGCTTGCCATAAATCTTCTTATAGACTGCGAATTACGAAATGCCTTTTTAAGGTCCGTCTTTAGCCGCCGGCTTTTCAATGTTTACAACCCGAGTTTAAACAGTACTGTTTAAACTCGGGTTGTAAACATTGCGACAGACCTTGTTTTTTGGCATTTCGTAATTCGCAGATATAGAGTCTTTTGCGGACCCCAGGGCTCCGCAAATTTATAAAGTGGCTTTTTCTTTTTCTTCGCTAAAAGCCACTAAAATATCGTTTTCCTGCGCCGGAAATTCGCTCTGAAAAAGTATGCCTACTTCCTGGCCTTTTTCCGCCTTGCCAATGTCTTTCTTGTCTTTTTGCAAGCCGCGAATCCTGCCAATGCCAATCACGGCTTCATCTCTGATAATTTCCGCTTTAACATTTCTAACCAATTCGCCGTCTAAGACCCGGCCGCCGATAATCTGCTCGTCTTTGTCTTGTTTAAAGATAATCATTGTTTTGAATTTAGCCAAGTCCTTTCGTTTCGTTTCAGGCGACAAAACAGCAGTCATTGCTTTTCTCGCTTCTTGAGATAATTCGTAAATAATGTCAAAAATCTTTATTTTTACCTCTCTTTGTCGGGCTAAAACGTTGGTTTTTTCGTCAATTTTGACCCGAAAACCAAAAATTTTAGCCGATGTCTGTTCAGCCAATAAAACATCCGAAGCATTAATGTCGCCCACTTCAGTTTTCAAAAATCGCAAGACAACCTTGTCGTGAGGAATGTTTTTTAAAATGCCAATGATTGCTTCGCAAGAGCCCAAAACATCAGTTTTTAAAATAATGTTTAAAATTTTAACGCAGTTAGACGATTCAATCCTTAATTGCTTTAGACATTCTCGGGGGCCTTTAATTTGTTCTTGGGCCGCTGCCCGATTAGCAAATACCTGAAATATCTCGCCAACAGCCGGCGGCTCTTCAAAACCTAAAACCAAAACCGGCTCACCAGGCCCGGCTGCCTTTAAGGGTTTGCCCTGAAAATCAGCCAGATTACGAAGATTGCCTAATGCCCGATTTGTAGCCACTATATTGCCCTCTTGAAGAATGCCTTTGGTTACTAATAAAGTGGCTAGGGGGCCCTTTTGACTGTCCATTGCACTCTCAATAACCACGCCTTGGACCGGGGCCGTTAAGTCCGGCTTTAACTCCTCCATCTCCGCCACTAATAAAATAGTTTCTAACAATTCCTTAATGCCTTGTTTGGTTTTCGCTGAAACCTCGCAAGAAAGCACTTTGCCGCCGTAGGATTCTACTAAAACATTTTCTTGCGCTAAATCCCTTTTTACTTTTTCCGGGTCGGCCTCGGGCTTGTCAATTTTACTGAAAGCCACAATGAACGGAATAGCCGCTTTTCTGATAAAATTTAAGGCCTCTTTTGTTTGGGGTTTAGGCCCTTCAGCAGAATCAACTACTAAAATAGCAATATCGGCCACATTAGCCCCTCTTTCTCGCATAGCGGAAAAGGCCTCATGCCCGGGGGTATCAATGAATGTAATTTTTTTGTTATTAAACTCCGCCTCATAAGCTCCGATGTGCTGCGTAATGCCGCCTGACTCTTTGGCGCAAATCACAAAGCCCTCCCGAATTGCTTCTAACAAGCTGGACTTGCCATGGTCAACATGGCCCATAATCACCACCACGGGCTGACGGCCGATTATATTATTTTTTTCTTCTGACATATTGGCTTATCTTACTTGAAAAATTGACCCAACGCAAGCAAAAAAAAACACCAAAAGCCAATTTCCTCTATACTGCAACCCAATTTTAGACCCTAATAATCTTTGTTTGAAGAAAGCATCTTAATTAAAAAAACGCTCAAAAAGCATTTTTTTAAAATTCAATGATTTGCTCTTTGGGGTTTTCCTGATTTATTTGGCGCTGGCTGTTAATACTATTAATCTGTTCTTTGATGTATGTTTCCGGGTCATTGCATTTCACACCCTCGGTTTGGGCGGCTTCTTGGTCGCACAAAATCTCTTGACAATCCTCGCCTGCTTGGCAGGCAAAGGGCTGACAATCAGGAGAATCTGCATCGCATAACGAAACAGCCGACGGCTTTTTCTGCACTAATTTGTAATAACTGATTCTCTCGTTGGGATTTTCCGAACATTCGCTATCTAAGACAGGGTCACATTCAGCTATAAAGCACTTCTCTTGTTCAGGGTTGCACTCAACTTCCGTCTTAACATAATAATCTTTTAAAACAAAGTATTTATAGAAAGACACGGCTATTGAAGCAAAAATAAGAAAAAAGAAGATTACGAAAAATATCTTTGATTTTTTTGTCATATTTTAGTTTTCTAAAACGGTTTTCAAGTTCTTGCTTTGCCATTTTTCCTTTATATTACAATAAAAAAATCTGTCGCAAATGTCAAGGATAAGGCAGATTTAAAACATTGCCAGAAAGTCATTTTCAGTTATGGTTTTAACACCCAGTTTTTGGGCTTGAGCCAGTTTGGAACCGGGATTCTCGCCAACCACCACATAATCGGTTTTTGGGGAAACCGAATCAGAAACATTACCGCCCAACTTCCTAATTTTTTCTTTGGCGATCTCCCGCGCCATATTTTCAAGAGTTCCTGTCAGTACGAATGTTTTCCCCGATAACTCTTGATTCTTACTTCTTAATTCCTGATTTTGAATCGTTATACCGGCTTTGTCTAATTTTTCTAAAAATATCTCGTTTGGCTTGCTATGAAACCAATCATAAAGACATTGAGCGACAATCGGGCCAATGTCTTTAATTTCCTGCCATTCTTGCAAGGAAATATCTTGAAAATACCCCGAGACCTCCTTGATTCTTAAGTCCTGATTCTTGATTCTTAACATCTGCGCGATAAGCGCAGATGTTTCAACGCCAACACCGTTGATGCCCAAAGCATAAATAAATCTTGACAAAATTATCCGCTTTTTGCTCCTAATGGCGGTTATCAAATTATCGGCTGATTTTTCAGCAAACCTTTCTAATGGCAGTAAATCGCCTTTTTGCAAAAAGAATAAATCAGACGAATCAGCGATTAATCCCTGCTCCATTAATTGGTCAATAATTTTAGGGCCTAAATGCTCAATGTCAAAAGCGGCTTTGGAGACAAAATGATAAACGGCTCTGCGGTTTTTTACTTGGCAGTTTTTATTTGGGCACCGCCAAACTACCTGGCCTTCTGGTTTGACTAATTTTGTTTGGCAAGACGGACAACTTTTTGGCATTATAAAAGGTTTCTCTTTGCCAGTCCTCAAATCAGGCAAAACTCTCACCACTTGCGGTATAACATCTCCCGCTCGGCCAACAATCACGGTATCACAGATTTTTAAACCCAAACGTTTAATTTCGTCTTCGTTGTGCAAGGTTGCTCTTGTAATAGTAGCGCCCCCAATGTTAACTGGTTTTAAAACAGCCACTGGAGTTATTGCCCCGGTTCGGCCAATTTGCAATTTTATATCTTCAATCATAGTCGTTGACTGCTTTAAAGGAAATTTAAAAGCAATGGCGGCTCGCGGCGATTTGCCAACAACCCCTAATGTGTCAAAAATTTTATTGTTGTTGACTGAAACAACAATGCCGTCAATCTGATAAGGCAATTTATTTCTTTGCTTTAAAACCTCTTGATAAAAACTAAAGACCTCATTTAAGTCCTTGCAATGTTTGCCCAAAGTGGTTTTAAAGCCCAGTGTTTGTAAGTTGTTTTGTTCCTCAACTTGCGTTTCTTTGCCCAATAACTGCCAAGCTAAAAAATTTAATCGCCTTTGTTTAGTGATTTTATGGTCTAACTGACGCAAAGCGCCCGCGGCCGTGTTTCTGGGATTAGCGAATAATTCCCGGCCGCTTCTTTCCTGTTCTTTGTTGAGCAAGGCAAAATCCTTCTTAGCAATATAGGCCTCGCCCCTCACCTCGCCGCTAAATGGTTTTTCCAATCTTAAAGGAATGCTTTCAATGGTTTTTAAATTTTGCGTTATATCTTCGCCAATCTTGCCGTCACCCCGGGTAACTCCTTTTTGTAAAAGACCGTTTTTATAAATTAAAGAAATTGCCAAGCCGTCAACTTTAACTTCGCAGAAGTAATCAACTTTTGCTTGCTCATTCTGGGTTAAAAGCTTTTTGAACCTTTCTTGCCAATCAAGAATGTCTTGACGGGAAAAACCGTCGTTTAAAGAAAACATCGGCTTTTGGTGCTCTATTTTTTCAAACTTGTCTAATGGCTTGCCGGCAACTCTCTGGCTAGGAGAATCAGCAGTAATTAAATCGGGAAAAGCCGCCTCCAATTCACTTAATTCTTTTTTCAAAGAATCCAAAACATCTTCGGAAATCTCTTGTTTGTCCAAAACATGATACAAATACCGATGGTGGTTAATCACCTCTTTCAGTTTTTCAAGCCGTATTTTTGCTTCTTGCTTGTTCATAAAAAACCATTGTTGTCAGATTCTTGTTAGACACTAGTAGGACTTACGGGTTTGCCCTTCAAATTGTCATTCTGAGGGCACCAGCCCGAAGA
>CAYVXQ010000055.1:0-5769 GCA_964454625.1 uncultured Candidatus Saccharibacteria bacterium | reverse complement strand
ACTGAACGAAGTGAATGTGTTCAGAATGACAAAAATAAGTTTTTCTACACTCTCAGTTTTTCTATTTTACCAAAAAACCGCCTAAACATAAATGTTTAGGACGGTTTTTTTAACTACCATCTTACAGATTTCAAAATCCTTTCTTTATCAAGTCCGGCAGTTAAAAAATTTTGCTCGGTGGCTCCACCAGTTAAAACTGCAAAAAATTCTATACCAGCTAATTCGGCGGCCTCTAAATCCAATAGGGTGTCTCCTATGTAAACTGCTCTTGATTTGGGAATACCCCGCTCAGCCATCAGCGATAGCACTCTATTGAATACCCGAGGATCGGGCTTAGAGAATTGAGAACCATAAAAGGATTGAACATAATCAAAAAACTTAAATCCTATCCCGGCCTGCTCCATTATTTCCTTTAAAGATTCCCCATCTCTACTGCTGATTACAGCAGTAAAATTCCCCTTCCTCTTCAATTTCTTTAGTGCTTTTTTTACCCCAGGAACCGGCGACATTCTTTCTTTCTTTAATGCATCGTGTGTCGCGTTAAAAAGCGGCACATTCACCTCGGGCAAAAGCTTGCTTAAAATCTCTTCCCAAGGATACCCCCAAACTTTTAAAAATTCTTCACGCGTTGGTGTACGCAAGCCCAAATTTCGGGCCGCTTGGAAAAAATTTATCCAACACTCTTCGCGCGAATCCACTAATGTTCCATCTAAGTCAAACAAATACGCCCATATCTCTGCCTCTTTTTTCCTTCTAAAAATAATCACTTTTATCACCCCTTTCTTTAGGTAATTCCAAGATTTAATTTACTGCACTTATCTTAAACAAATTTTCTAAAAAATCAAACAAAAATCGCTCGGCGCGACAACGTATAGAGCGATTTTTTGCTAAAGGTTATGTTCTAAATTGAATTTATCAATAATTCCTATTTCTATTTTGAGATACTTTGAAAAAATTCCCACATAGCGTCCAGCGCTTTAATGTCTTTAGTTGTTTTTCCAACTCCTCTGCCTTGGCCCAAAGCGCAATCATCGTCCCACTTGGGAATTAGTTGTTGAAACACTTTTCCTCCAGGATAGGTATGGCCGCCTCCTTTAATTGTGCAAAAAGTAATTTTAGAATCTTCTTGACAATTATATGTCTCACAGCTCGCCTCTCCTTTTTGATAAGTTATGTTTGAAACAGCTGAACAGCCGTTAATTTCAATCCATTTCTGAATCGTTTCTTTAATCGGCTGTCTATATGTATCAGTCCAACAACCATTTCCTCCATAATAAGGCCAGCCAGGGTCGCTCGTTCCATGAAAATGAATAATGGGAATCGGCCGTTTTGGATTACAATTCTCCAAAATTAAACCCCCGGAAATCGGAGCAATGGCCGTGATTCTATCTGACAGCTCGCAAGCGACTCTATAAGTCATCCAAGCGCCGTTTGAAATCCCGGTCGCATAAACTTTTTTCGTGTCTATTGAAAATTTTCCTTCTAATTCATCTAACATTTTTGAGATAAAACCAACATCGTCAATTGATGGGTCAACTTCCTCAATTTGCACTAATGTCCCGGCGTTCCAATACTGGCTTTTTCCCGGTTGGCCGACACTACTGACGCCGCTCGGATATGCTCCAATAAAGCAAGCTTCATCGGCCTTATTATTCATGTCGCCAATCCCTTGCTCGGCTTTTTCCGCTGTTGAATTACCTCCGTGGAAGTTTATTATTAAGGGAATTGCCTTGCCTTTGCTATAACACAGCGGCACATGAACTGAATAAAAGCGCGTTCTATTTTGATGTTTAGTTGCGAAATTATAATCACCAGAGCCATATTCATTAGATTTGGTTCCGCATACTCCCTTAGAAACAACTTTAACTTTTTGGCAATTAGCAAAACATTCGTTAGAATAGGTCTGATTGTCAGCCCCGCAAACTGGCGCATAAAGGTCCGCGCAGACGCAAGATGTTCCGGATTTGTCGTCAGATGGCTTTGTGCCAGTTACTTTTGACAATTTCTTAAGAATATTTTTCTTATATTGCTCAATAACCAACTTGACGCGAGAGAAAAACGATTTAGTTCCTTGCGTTAAATTTTTAAATTGATTAAAAATACTGCCAAGCGAAAACTTCGCCTGTTTTACCTCCAAGTTCTGAACAGCAGCATTTTTATCCGCCTCAACCGCCTGACAGGTTTTGTTTTGAACTAAAGCGGTCAGGCCAAGCCCGAAAATAAAAAATGAACTTAATAAAACTAACAAAATAATTTTTGTTTTCATAACTTTTTCTTTAATAATACCAAATTCAAATTGTAAAAGCAACTGAGTGGCTTAAAAAATTTGTTATCTGTAAAAATTCTTTAATAAAGGATAAAAAATATCTTCTTTTAGCGGAATTAATAAATCCTTGTATGTTTCTTTGTTGGTGAACTCAACAAAATCCGCGCCGCGGATAATTGCCATTGGCCTTTTTTCATTTCCCTCGCCCATAGCTAAAACCCCTATCACCGCCAAAGCATCAGCAACATTGGCTTGAGTTATTCTTAGAACCCGGCCAAAAATATCTTTCTTGCCCCGATAATCCTTAAGGGGCTTTAATCCGTAAAAGCCGATTGATATGCCCATTGTGCCATATCGCAAAGGAATGCAGTGGCTGTCAGTTATGACAACCGCTAATCTTTTCAGCGAAAATTTTTTCTTAAGGTACTGGCAAATTGTCTTGGCTAATTTTTCTGGCTCTTTGGGCCAAAGAATATAATGGCCGTTTGCATTGCTTTCATCTACGCCGGCTGAAGGAACTAAAGTATGTTTTTTAATTGCTAAAATCGCATGCTCTCCCGGACATTCTTTTCTTGGAATAAAAAGATCGGCCTCTTTCTTAATCAAATCATCTTTGTTTTTAATTTTAGCAATAGGAATGCATTGGCCCTGATGGATAGCCAAAACCTTTGAAGTGATAACGAAAATATCCTTTTCTTTAAGTTTGGGGCAGAAATCGTCAATCACCGAATAAATATCGTCTTGCGGGGGTTTTATTGTTCTTGTTTTAATTGCAATGACTTTCATACGTTAAATATGTTATCAAAAAGGGAGGTGGATTTTTAAAAATAATAAGAAGTCACAATGTTTTTATCACAATGAAAACGCAAACTAACAGGGGTCAGACCCCTGCTGAATGAGCAGGGGTCTGACCCCTGTCAACTTGTATACAGGATAATAAAGACACTGCGACCCCTCAAGAATCTACCTCCCTTCCATCTGCTTGCAAAATTTTTAAACACTCTTTATTTCTCTTGCTCGCGCCGCTTCCACTCCTCGGCAACAGATGGCTCAATGTCGCTTAACTCGCCAAGAATCTTTCCTCGTATCTCTGTTGTTGCCATTTCTTCTTTGCCCGCCGCGAACAAAAGCGCTGCATTTAAAACCCGCTCCACTACTTCGTTCTTTCGTTCTTCTGGAAGTTCGGTTCTCTGAGCCGCGCCGGCAATTGCCCTTCTAATTTTTCCCGCGTCAAAGGGTTCTTTGGTGCCGTCTTTTTTTATAACAAAATTAGCCATAATTGATAAAAATAATTATTAAAAAATAAGCTCTCTCGACCTTGCTTGCTATTTCTTTTATTTTAACACAAGACAACCCAAGTTTAAATAGTGCTGTTTAAACTTGGGTTGTAAACAGCTTCAGTAAAACAATAATAAGGCAAACAACAGTGAGTTATTTGCCTTATTTTAAAAAGGAACTATTTTAAAATTCATTCTAGAAAGGAGTTTAACTCCTTTCTAGGGCTTTGTGTCCAATATCACAACGATAATGGACTTTGTCAAAAAATATTTTTCCGACTGCCGCATAGGCTCTGTCAATTGCCGCCTTGATGTCACATCCCAGCGCGGTAACGCCCAATACACGCCCGCCATTTGTGATGAGATTGCCATTTTTATCATGAGCGGTTCCGGCGTGGAAAACCACCACATTCTTCGCACCCTTCATTAAGGCAATCTGATCTAATCCAAAAATCAGTTTGCCTTTTTCATAATTGCCTGGATAGCCGCCAGAAGCCATAACCACGCACACCGCCGGTTCGGATTTCCATTCTAATTGAATCTGATGGAGAGTCCCGTCAATACACGCTTCCAACGGAGGAATCAGGTCACCCTCCAAACGCGGCAGGATAACTTGCGCCTCTGGGTCACCAAAACGACAGTTGAATTCCAAAACCTTTGGGCCTTCTGCTGTAATTATTAAGCCAGCATATAAGGCACCTTTGTACTGCCGGCCCCGCCGGGCCATTCCTTTGATGGCTGGTGCGATAATTGCTTCCATAATTTGATTATGGAGAGCCGGGGTAACTACCGGCGCAGGCGAATAAGCGCCCATACCTCCTGTATTTTCTCCCTTGTCATCATCAAAAACTCGCTTGTGGTCTTGAGAAGTGGCTAAAGGCAAAACTGTCTTGCCATCGGTGAGAACAATGAATGTCACTTCTTCGCCCTCTAAAAATTCTTCAACCACAATCGTCTCGCCGGCAACGCCAAAGATTTTTTTAACCATTATGTCCTCAATCGCTTGCAATGCTTCATCTTTTGTTTGACAGACATGCGTGCCTTTGCCGGCGGCTAATCCGCTGGCTTTTACAACAATCGGCGCCCCTTTTTCTTTGACATAGTTTCTGGCAAGCCATGGCTCCATAAAAATCCGGCCTTCGGCAGTGGGAATTTCTTCATACCACATTAGCTGTTTAGCCCAGGCCTTACTTACTTCAAGTTCAACGGCTGCCTTTGATGGTCCGAAAACTCTCAAACCACGAGCTGCAAATTGGTCAACCAAACCCTCGGCCAGTGGTGCCTCAGGACCGACTACTGTTAAATCAATATCCTCCGCTTGTACGAAATCCGCCAGAGCTGAAAAATCCCCACTCAGGGCGATGTTTCTGCATTCCGCGATCTGCGCGATGCCGGCATTTCCCGGCACGCAGTACACTTTATCAACCATTGGACTTTGGGCAATCTTCCAAACCAAAGCATGCTCCCGTCCTCCGCCTCCTACAACTAAAACCTTCATTATTTTTGCCTCCTATTTAATTTGAAAGGTGCGATTAAAATCCTGCTCCTTCCGCAAGATTATTTAACCTTATCAAAAATAAAAAAAATAAGCAAGCCAAAAAAAAATTCAAACAAAACTTGGTAATTAAAAAAATACAGGCGGCTGTGGATAACATTATTAGACATGTTTATATTGCGCTATGCTATAATAATAAAAAATAATTAAATATACTTAAAAATATGCTCAAGACAATGTCTAAAAAAATAATCATTGCCATAGTCGCAGCCGTTCTATTTATTGGTTTGGTAGTTGGGGGCTATGTCTATTTGAATAGTCAAAAAAAATCTAAAGAAACGCCCCAAATAAATGCTCTAAAAAAAGCCGAGCAAGCGGCCGAGCAAATAACCGAAGAGGCAACCAAGGGTGTTTTGCCGTCGCTTGAAACCAATCCTTTAGAAAATAAGCCCGATGTTAATCCAGCCAGCAATGCCAACCCAATTAAAGATATTAAAACAAATCCTTTTGAGTAATAAATTAATAATAAAATTAGGACTTACGGGTTTACTTGTCATTCTGAGCCAGCAGGCGAAGAATCCGACACGCAGTGTCGCCCTGAGGCGATAGCCGAAGGGTCTCAACCATTGAGATCCTTCGGGATTACCCTCAGGCCTTCGGCTCTGAGGCCTCAGGTTCGAAGAGATGACGGCTATCGCCGTCAGATTCTTTGGCTCCGCCTCGGAATGACA
>CAYVXQ010000054.1:0-5818 GCA_964454625.1 uncultured Candidatus Saccharibacteria bacterium | reverse complement strand
ATCAACAACTTTTTCCGCGATATTCTGCCCCTTGCCTTCGGAAGGCATTTGGTGCATTTCAATGCAGGGCATTAAATTTACCTCCAAAATAGCGCACTTCTGAGCGCGAAATGAAACACTGATATCGGGGACTAAAAAATCAATGCCAACCAGCCGCAAATCAAAATAACGAGCCACTTCACTGAAAAGTTTTTTATTGTCCGGGTGCATTTTTTCAGTAACCTCAACAATGTCGCCGCCCAAACGCAAAAAAGGATTTTTCTGTAAAAAAACCCTCTCACCAAAAACCGGCATGGTTTCATAATCATAGCCCAGATTATTGAGCAATTCCTGAGTAACCTTGTCCTCTTTTATCTGAAAAAGCGTAAAGTCGTTTTGCTGAACTTTGCCGCGATTAGGCAAGCCGTTTTTCTGAGCAATTAACCGGCGGATAGTCAGCAAACCATCGCCAAGCACATTGGCTGGAATCTGCTGGCAGCAAAAAACATTTTCAAAATCAACCACGGTGGCTCGGTAGACCGAGCAACCCGCCATATATCTTTCCACCAAAAAGCAGGGCGAATACTGAAAAACCTTTTTAAAAGCCGTTTGTAATTGCTGCTCGTCGCGAATGTCGGTATAGCAATGCCGCGCCACTGAGCCGCTTCTTGGTTTAACCACCAAGGGCCAGCCCAATTTTCTGGCAAATTTAAGAGCCATTCCTCTTTGCCAAAACCAAAAAAAGCGGCTCTCAGCCACCGGGAAACCGGCTTTTAGCAAACATTCTTTGGCTGTTTTTTTATCATCAGCTAAATCCGGACTAAACTTACTCAAAAAACCGGCATCGGGCAATGTCTCAAAACGAAATTTTTTGCCATTAGAGAATTGACCCTGAAAAACGTTATTAGAGCCGTTTTTTGTATAAAAAGCCCTGATTTTAATTTCTCTTTGCCGGGCCGCCTTAATAAAGAGCGCGGTTCTTAACTGAACATCAGTTAGAGAAAAATCATTGCGCCATTTTGCTAAACGGGTTAGGATAAAAAAATTTTCCAGCAAGAAGTCAGCTAAATTCGTCAAAAACCCTCGCAATGCCCCGAATAAGTTTAAAGGCAAAAAAATCACTACCAATTCTTCCAACCACGACTGAAAATGATAAGAAGGCGGTAAAGCGCAATCTTCACAAAAGTTCTCTTTGGTCATATAAATGATTATAACACATTGAGGTTTATAACAAGCAGGGTTATACTAAACAAAATATGGCCTTAAATACTCCGGTGCAAAATCTTTATGGCGTGGGTTCAGTGCTTCTGAAAAAACTACAAAAACTGCAAATTGAAACTGTGGGCGATTTGTTATATTATTTTCCCTTCAGATACGAAGATTTTTCCAATATCACGTCAATTGCTCAAATTAAAATTGGCCAACAAAATTGCCTCAGGGGTCAATTGAAAGAAATAAAAAACATCAAAACATGGAAAAAACGAATGACCATCACCGAGGCATTAATTGAAGACGAAAGCGCGGCTATTAGAGCGGTTTGGTTTAATCAACCGTTTTTAGTTAAAAATCTAAAGCAGGGCGACAATGTTTGTTTGGCGGGCAAGGCGCAAATCGGCAAAAAAGATGTTTTTCTGTCCAATCCGATCTATGAAAAAATCTCCTCGCAAAACGACTTAACTAATTTAGGACGAATAGTGCCTGTTTACAATGAAACCACCGGCCTTTCCTCGCGCTGGCTAAGATATATTATTAAGCCGATTTTAACACAAGAAACCAAGCAAATACCAGAAACCCTGCCGCCGGAGATTTTAAAGGAAAATGATTTTCTGCCTATCAGCCAGGCCTTGTGGCAAATTCATTTTCCCGCGTCTTTATCTTTGGCGCAAAAAGCCCGGGCCCGTTTTGCTTTTGAAGAATTGTTTTTAGTGGAATTATCAGTGCTAAAAGCCCGTCTGAAAGTCAATCAGCAAAAAGCCCCGGCCATTTCGCTCAATGTTAATTTAATGAAAAAATTCACCGAGACATTAGATTTTCGCCTGACTAATGCTCAAAGGAAATGCGCTTGGCAGATATTAAAAGACAGCGAAAAACCCTGCCCAATGTCTCGTCTCTTGCAAGGCGATGTGGGTTCGGGCAAAACCGTGGTGGCTCTAATGGCGGCTTTAAATACGATTAAAAACGGTTATCAGGTTGGTTTTATGGCGCCCACGGAAGTTTTAGCCAAACAACATTTTTATCAAGCAGCCAAGCTACTGCGGCCGTTTAAAATTAAAATCGCCTTATTAACAGGCAAGGAAGACCAGATTATTTCTCAAAAGCTGGGCTATCAGACAAAAAATGGTTTCCGGCCCGAAACCATTGAAATCTCTCGCCATAAAATTCTGCAAAAAACCAAGAAACAAGAAATTGATTTGCTAATCGGCACCCATGCTCTAATTCAAGGCAAAGTAAAGTTTGCTAAACCGGGCTTGGTGATTATTGATGAACAACACAAATTCGGCGTGGAGCAGCGGGCTAAATTATTGCAAAATTCAAATTGCAAAATTCAAATTGAAAACAAGATAAGCAAATCAGCAATTTGCAATTTGCAATCTGTAATTCCTCATTTTTTGTCAATGACGGCCACGCCTATTCCCCGAACCTTGGCCTTAACTGTTTACGGCGATTTGGACTTATCACTGATTGACGAAATGCCCAAAAATAGGAAAGAAATTATCACTAAAATTATAGAGCCGAGTCAAAGAAAAGACGCTTATGATTTTATCAGAAAAGAGGTTAAAAACGACAATCGTATTTTTGTCATTTGTCCAAGAATAGAAAAATTCGAAGCACTAAATCCTAAATCCGAAACAAATTCCAAATTCCAAATTCCAAATTCCAAACAAAATTTTTGGACAGAGGCAAAAGCGGTTAAAGAGGAATATGAAAAATTATCAAGGGATGTTTTTCCGGATTTAAAACTGGGAATGCTCCATGGTAAAATGAAAACAAAAGAAAAAGAAAAAATAATGCAACGCTTCAGAGATGGCAAGATTCAGATTTTGGTTTCAACCTCGGTAGTTGAAGTAGGTATTGATATTAGTAAAGCTACGGTTATGCTCATTGAGGGTGCTGAACATTTCGGCTTGGCTCAGTTGCACCAATTCAGGGGTCGGGTGGGCCGGGCCGACCAACAATCATATTGCTTTCTTTTTACTGAGTCCAGTAGCCGCAATACCAAACAAAGATTAAACGCCTTGGTAAAAACAAAAAATGGCTTTGAATTAGCGGAAAAGGACTTATCCATCAGAGGACCGGGCTCTTTGTGGGGTAAAAAACAATGGGGCTTGCCCGACCTGGTGATGGCTAATTTAACTGATTTAGCTCTGGTGGAAAAAACCCGAGAGGCGGCTAAAACCATTTTAATAAACGATCCAGCCCTAAAAAAACATCCTTTATTGCAAAACAGAGTGAAAGCATTTGAAAAGCAACTCCATCTGGAGTAGAATATAAAAATATAAATTAAGCACGAAGCACGAACTATAAAAAACACAAAACACAAAACACAGAACACAAAGCACAAACAAAACACAATCTCCAAAGCACAAAACACAAATAAATTCGGAATTGTTTGTGTTTTGAAAGTTGTGTTTTGTGCTTTGTTTGTAATTTGTGTTTTGTAATTTGTGCTTTATATTGGAATTTCGTGTTTTGGATTAAGTAAGATATGCAAATAACTGAAATCTTTATTTATATCGGCACTTTTGTCGCCTTGTATTTTGGCATTTTAATTTTCATCACCTTATACGAAAATCGCCATCGGCTTTATGAAAAAAAACTGCCTCAATGCCTACCTTTTGTGAGCATCATTGTTCCTTGCTTCAATGAAGAAAAGAACGTGAGTGATGTTTTGACGTCTTTATTTTTCCTTGACTATCCTCAAGATAAATTGGAGGTTATTGCGGTAGATGACGGAAGCAATGATAAAACATTGTCTAAAATGTTAGCTTTACAACAAGAACAGCCAAATCTTAAAGTAATGCGCAAAGAAAATGGCGGCAAGCATACCGCTCTAAATTTCGCCATACCAGAAGCCAAAGGCGAAATTATCGGTACTATTGACGCTGATTGCTCGGTAGAGCCAAATGCCTTAAAACAAATGCTCAAATACTTTAACGAGCCCAATGTGGCTGCCGTTGTTTCCACAATCAAAGTACAAAAACCAAAAAACATCTTAGAGGGCGTCCAATATGCTGAATTTATGGTTTCGGCTTTTATCAAAAAAATGCTCTCGTTTTTGGGCAGTTTAACCGTAACGCCCGGGCCAATGTCGCTCTTTCGCAAAGAAACCTTCAACATAGTGGGGCCTTACAAAAAGGCCCATATGACTGAGGATTTAGAGATGGCTTTTCGCCTGCAGAGTCATAACTTAAAAATTGCCTGCTCCTTAGAAGCAACTGTTTACACCAAAGGCAAACCCGACATCAAGGGACTTTTTCACCAACGTTTGAGATGGCAAAGGGGATTCCTCCTTAACCTCAAGGACTATCTCTGCCTGTTTAACTTCAGAGCTCATGGCAATCTTTCCTTTCTTTTGGTTTACTCGGTTCTTGGGGTGTTCCTCTCAATGTTTTTAATTTCTTTTACTATTTTTCAATTCACTAAAACCATAATAACTAACTTTAACAATGCTTGGCTGATAAAGTTTGATTTAATGCCCTTTCTTTCATTAAAAAATCTAAACTGGTCGCTTGTTAATTTTAATCCCTTAACCGTTATGGGATTAGTAGCTCTGACTATGACTTTGTCTTTTATGATTTTAGGCAAAAAATTTACTTTTGAAAAATCGCGAATAAGCGAAAAAATGCTTATTTGGGTTTTTGTTTATCCGTTTTTTAATGCCAGCTGGTGGATTTTGACTACATTTTCTATTATTTCCGGCAAAAAAATAAAATGGAAATAGACATTATGGAAATAGGCAACGACAAAAAACTTAATTTTCAGAAATATGTTTTAGTGCTTTTTTTCACCCTGCTGATTTTCAGCAGCGGCTTTTTTTTAAGCGACTATGTTACTAAAAAAAGAATCGGCCAACTCAATGATTTGCAGCAAAATTTACGAACCGACATTTTGTCGCTGGAAACCCAATTTTCCATTTTAAACCAGGCCCCCTGCGCCAATCAAAATGAATCCACCTTAACCAATGAACTCTATGATATTTCCCAAAAATTAACTTCCGTGGGCACCACTCTGGGCGAAGATAACGCAAAATTTCTTGAGCTCAAAAAATACTACTCAATTTTAGAAATCAAACACTGGCTTTTACTGCAAAAAACCGCCAAGGAATGCAAGCTGCCAATGACTTTTATCGTTTATTTTTACTCCGACAAAAAAACCTGTCCCGAATGTGAAGACCAGGGCTATATCCTGACTTATTTTCGGGAAAAATACCCTTTTTTAAGAATTTATTCCTTTGACTATGATTTGGAGTTAGCCGCTTTAAAAACCCTTAAATCGGTTTTCCGGCTAAAAGAAAAAGACGAAACGCCAATTATGGTTATTAACAATGATGTTTATTATGGCTACAAAAACAAAGACGAATTAGAAACAGTGCTGGAAAAATACGTGAAACTGAAAACATTGGAAGAAAAAGAAACAGCAACTTCTACTGCCACGACAACTAAAAATAAGAATAATTGAGAGGTCGGGAAGTTTTTCGCAACTAAATAGCAAGTTTGGACGGGGGTCAGACACCTCAAAAGCTGCATGCAAGATTAAAAGGGGTCTGACCCCGCTCAATTTTTTAAAACCAAAAACCCCTAAACTTGTTGAAGGGGTTTTTGGTTTTGGTGGTGTTTGT
>CAYVXQ010000053.1:0-5892 GCA_964454625.1 uncultured Candidatus Saccharibacteria bacterium | reverse complement strand
AACGAAGTGAATGTGTTCAGAATGACAAACACACGTTACTCGCTACCAGTTCAATCTATTTTATTATACACTAATTTTCCCTTTAATGGGCTGTGAATATCTTTTTAGGTTGAACTGCGACATATTAGCAGTTGCACCTCTTGACTGTTAACTTAATTATCATATAATATACACAGCGATGATTACAAAGTTATATTATTATTGGCAATATCTATGCAAAATATCACTGAGCGACAAAAAGAGATTCTCCACAGCTTGGTTGATGAGCATATCAAGTTTGGCGTGCCAATAAGCTCTGATTTCTTAAAATCAGAATGTTGTTTTGATTTTTCTTCAGCAACCATTCGGCTGGAGTTGGCGGAATTAACTAAAAATGGTTTTTTAGTCAAAACGCATTTTTCAGGGGGGCGAGTGCCAACGGATAATGGCTATCGTTTTTTTGTTGATAATTTATTGGCTAAAGAAAGAAGAAAACAGGTTAAGCTTCAAAAAGAAATTTGGGAGATATTTGATGTTTACGATAATTTATGGCAGATGTTGCATTATTTGGCGGAAAATTTGGCGCGGCTTTCTTGCAGTTTGTCTTTAGTGGGCTTGGAGAAAATGAGATTTTTTTGGAAAGAGGGTTGGCAGAACTTGGCCCGATCTCCCGAGTTTGAAGATGTTGGCTATTTGAGAAGTTTTTTGGGCTTAGTTGACGGTTTTGAACAGGAAATAGAAAAGGTTCATTTCAACCAAGATGAAAAAATTAAAATATTTATCGGCCATGAATCGCCATTTAAAATCAAAGAGTTCAGTTTAATTTTAGGTCAAGGTCAGATAGGCAAAAAAACAAAACAGAAAACAATTTTTGCTTTACTCGGGCCTAAAAGAATGGATTTTCAAAGGAATATTTATTTAATGGAATCATTAATTGACCTATTTTGATTACATTATATATGGAATATATTATGGAAAAAACACCAACACCAATAGAAGAAGAATTAAAACAGAAATTAGCCGAGACCGAAAAGCTGCGCGATGAATATTTAGCCGGCTGGCAAAGGTGTCAGGCCGACTTTATTAATTTTCGCAAAGACGAAGCCGAACGTATAACTTGGCTTAAGAAACAGCAGGATGCCAATTGGTTTTTGAAGATTTTGGCTTTTTATGACGATTTACAACTGGCGCAGAATCATCTGCCTGATGATTTGCGAGACAATGAATGGGTAAAAGCCAGTTTTGTAATTCAGTCAAAGTTTTTGCACGACTTAAAAAAAGAAGGCTTGGAGGAGATTGAGCCGTTGGGCGAAAAATTTAATCCGGAATTTCATGAGGCAGTTGACCAGGTTGAACGAGTTGAGGGAGCAGGGGAGCCGGAAGTTGTGGTGGAAGTTATTCAGAAGGGCTATATGCTCAACGGGGAATTATTGAGAGTAGCAAAAGTAAAAATAAATAAATAAAATTATTCTAATTATTCTAATTACTCTAATTATTCTAAACAGTGACCAAACCCCAATAACCAAAAACTGCAAGTTATTCATTTAGACATTAGACATTGGGATTTATTTAGGTTAATTAAAATAATTAGGTTAATTAGGTTAATTTATAAAAAATATGTCTAAAATACTCGGCATTGATCTTGGTACTACTAATTCAGCTATGGCAATAGTTGAAGGAGGCGCTCCAAAAATAATTGAGAACAAAGAGGGCGGCCGAACTACACCTTCCATTGTGGCTTTAACTAAAAATAACGAACGATTGGTCGGAGTTATTGCTAAACGGCAAGCCATAACTAATTCGCACAACACTATTTTTTCCATAAAGCGGTTGATTGGCCGCAATTTTTCCGACCAAGAAGTGCAAAAAGACAAGGCGCTTTTGCCTTATGAAATTAGAGAAAAATCCGGTGGGGGGGTGGAAGTAAAAATGGGAGATAAGTGGCTCAGCCCCCAAGAAATTTCCGCAATGATTTTACAAAAATTAAAACAGGATGCGGAAGATAAGTTAGGCGAAAAAATTACCGAGGCAATCATTACTTGCCCAGCTTATTTTGACGATTCTCAAAGAAAAGCCACTAAAGTAGCTGGCGAAATCGCCGGGTTAAATGTTTTGCGGGTTATTAACGAACCAACCGCCGCGGCTTTGGCTTATGGCTTGGACAAGAAGAAAAATCAGCAAATCGTGGTTTATGACTTTGGCGGGGGCACTTTTGACATCTCAATTTTAGATGTTTCCCAAGACACAGTTGAAGTTAAAGCCACTGGCGGGGATACGCACCTTGGAGGAGATGATTTTGACCAAAGAATAATGAATTGGGTGGTGGCTGAATTCAAAAAAGAGCAGGGGGTTGACTTGTCTCGCGATACTCTTGCTTTGCAAAGAATTAAAGAAGCGGCTGAGAAAGCCAAGATTGAACTTTCAACCAGCATGGAAACGGAAATCAATTTGCCTTTTATTACCTCTGACGCCAGCGGGCCCAAACATCTGCTTTTGAAATTAAGCCGGGCAAAACTTGAATCAATGGTTGAAGACGACATTAAACGTTCCATTGAATTGGTTAAACAAACATTAAAAGAGGTTAATTTTGAACCAAAAGATATTGAGGAAGTGGTTTTAGTGGGCGGACAAACGCGCATGCCTAAAATTCAAGAAGAAATTAAGAAACTGTTCAACAAAGAGCCCAATAAAGAAATCAACCCTGACGAAGTGGTGGCCGTGGGTGCGGCTATTCAGGCCGGCATTTTGCGGGGCGACGTTAAAGATGTTTTGTTATTAGACGTAACGCCTTTGAGTTTGGGCATTGAAACACTGGGCAAGGTAAACACGGTTTTAATCGCTAAAAACACTACGGTGCCAACATCTAAGTCGCAGATTTTTTCCACAGCGGCTGACGCTCAGCCATCAGTGGAAATCAGGGTGTTGCAGGGCGAAAGACCGATAGCCGATAACAACAAAACCTTAGGACATTTCATTTTAGATGGCATTCCGCCCGCGCCCCGAGGGGTTCCTCAGATTGAGGTTAGTTTTGACATTGATGTTAACGGCATTTTAAATGTTTCAGCCAAAGACAAAGCTAGCGGTAAGTCGCAATCCATCAGAATTGAAGGTAGCTCGGGATTATCCAAAGAGGATATTGAAAAAATGAAGAAAGACGCTGAACTGCACTTTGACCAAGACAAAAAAAAGCGGGATTTAATTGAAGTGCGCAATTTGGCTGACAACTTGATTTATACTACAGAAAAAACCCTGAAAGATGCTGGAGACAAGGTTGCCAAAGAGGCCAAAGAAGATCTGGAGAAAAAGATTGATGAATTGAAAAAAGTAAAAGATGATGATAATATAGAAGAAATTAAGAAAAAAGCCGAGGAGTTATCGCAGGCGATTCAGAAAATTGGCGCGGAAATGTATAAACAACAGGCGCAACAGCAACCAGAACAGCCAAAAACCGACGATAAGCCCACAGACGACAAAAAGGCGGAAGAAGGAGAATACAAAGAGAAAAATGACTAATTGACCTAATTATTCTAATTAACCTAAATGAATCCCAATGTCTAATGTCTAAATGAATAACTTGCAGTTTTTGGTTATTGGGATTTGGTCATTGTTTAGAATAATTAGAATAATTAGAATAATTAGAATAATTTTTTATGTCAGATTATTATCAAACTCTTGGTATTAATAAAACCGCCTCGCAAGAAGAGGTAAAGCAGGCCTATCACAAACTTGCCCACCAATATCATCCCGACAAAAAAGGAGGAAATGAAAAAAAGTTTAAAGAGATTAACGAGGCATATCAGATTTTGGGCAATAAAGAAAAAAGAGCTCAATACGACCAATTCGGCCGGGTGTTTGAGGGAGCTTCAGCCGGCGGGCAGAGCAATGGATTTGGCGGCTTTGATTTTAGCTCGTTCGCGGGCGGTCAGGGAAATAATTTTGATTTCGGCAACTTTGATTTCGCCGATATTTTTAGTAATTTGGGCTTTGGCGTAAGGCCGCAAAAAAGAAAACCAAAAAATAAAGGAGCTGATTTGGAAGTGGAAATAACCATTGAATTAAAAGATACGGTTAAAGACCTTGTCAAAAAAATTTCTTTAAGCAAAATGGTTAAATGTTCCAGATGCGGGGGCGTTGGAGCTGAAATAGGCAGTCAAGTTAAAGAATGTTTTTCTTGCAAGGGAACTGGCTGGGTGCAGCAAATGAAAAGGTTTGGGCCTTTAACTTTATCCCAAGATGTTATTTGTCCGGAGTGTAAGGGCGAGGGCAAGATTCCTGAAAAGCCCTGCAATGTGTGTCAGGGCGAGGGCCGGTTTAAAGAACAAGAAGACATTGAGGTTATTGTGCCCGCGGGTGTTGATACGGGTCAGGTTTTGCGAGTAGAGGGAGCGGGCGAAGCGGGCAAAAGAGGTGGAGAGGCGGGTGATTTGTATGTAAGAATTTCAATTAAGCCCCACCGACTTTTTGAAAGAAAGGGTGACAACTTATTTGCGCTGGTTGTCATTCCTTTTTCTTTGGCTGCTTTGGGTGGTGAGATTGATTTGGAATCATTAGAAGGCAAAAAAATCTCTTTGAAAATTCCGGCTGGTTCTGAGTCGGGAAAGGTTTTTCGTTTGAGCGCCAAAGGTATACCTCATTTTAATGGCTGGGGCAGGGGAGACCTCTTTGTGGAATTACAGGTTATTACGCCGAAAAAATTAAGCAAAAAACAGAAGGACTTGCTGGAAGAGTTGAGAAAAGAAGGACTGTAAGCTCATTGTTATACAAAAAATATTCTTTCGCGCGGTTAAAGAAAAAACATTATATTCCGCGCGACCCGGGGAATTTTTTAACGAAAACTCAGAGGGTTTTCTAAAATTCCCGCAAAAAGCATAACATGCTTTTTGCCCCCATAGCTCAATGGTAGAGCAGTTGCCTTTTAAGCAATTGACGCGGGTTCGATTCCTACTGGGGGCACAAGAAAGGAAAAGTCAAAGAGTTTTGGTTCGCCTTGCTTCGCTCGGCGACTAATTCGTATTCAATTTTGGGGGTAAAAACGAATTGGCGATTCTGTTGGGGAAAAAAATTTTTTAATCTTTATGTCTATAGAGTGGAAAAACAAAATAAAGAGTATAGATTTTAGACATGGACTGGACAGGTTATATTTTGTTGCGACTCTAGTATGGTTTGTTGGGTGGTTCATTGCTTTTCTCGTTGAAACATTCGACTATAGAGTAAATATTTACACCGATAATCTTGCCGAAGCCGTTTGGGCTATAATTTTTATTTTATTTCTCCCGTTCATTGTTTATATCTTTTCAATTTTATTACTTAAAGTGTTTTTCTGGATTATCAGTGGATTCGGTGGGGCTAATACTACACAAATAAAGGTTAAAATTTTTGTAGGCGATGGAAGTTTTTTCAGCCTCATGAATAAATACCGGATTTTACTTTTAGCAATAATTATTGTTCTTGTTTTGTCTAGCATAGTTATTGCGTTTTCATTTACTTCTTACTCTTCATACGAAGAGAGAAGAAATGCACGAGACGATTTGCAGTTTAATTTTGGTGATTTACCGCCATTACCCAAACTTCCATCGTTGCCAAAACTTCCGTATATACCAGTTGATGAAAGATAAGGGAATTTTGCCGCCAAAGAAAAACTTGAAATTGTCAGCGGTGCGGCTCCGCCGCCTTTCCGAATTTTCGCGGGGGGATTTTTTCGGAAAAATGCGTTCGGACTAACTCAAGAATACTGCATAATAAAGAAAGAAGTTGATTATTTTGATTATGAAAGCATAGAAGAACCCTAAAGTTTTTCTATGCTTTTAATTTAATTAGAACTTACGGGTTTGCCCTTCAAATTGTCATTCTGAGGGCATCAGCCCGAAGAATCTGACGGCGATAGCCGTCATCTCTTCGAGCCTGAGGCCTCAG
>CAYVXQ010000052.1:2789-5936 GCA_964454625.1 uncultured Candidatus Saccharibacteria bacterium | reverse complement strand
CCGGGTCATAAACCTTTTCAAGCTGGCTGGCCGCATCAGTTGAGCAATTATCAGCACACCAAAACTTACTCTGCCAATAATCATTGCCGCCGTAAAGGTCCGCGCCTTTGGACAAATGTCTTTCTTTTTTAGGCACAGTAGTTAAATGACGGTCCGGCTCTTCCAAATAACTTTTTTGATGAGATAAATCATTAACATATTCTAAAATCTCGCTGATCTCAAGTATAATACCGTCGTAGCCGCCCTTCCTGCCTGTCTCATATTCAGCGATTAGACAACTAACAAATTCTTGAGTTGCCATTTCTTTTAAATCGTTCTCACTTTGGCAATTATTGCCCGCATAATCATTAAAATAACCGTGATTTCTATCTTTTATACCATCAAATTCTCTACCATCAAATAATTTGTCAGAAAAATCATAAGGAATACCGTCAATTTCCGGATTACTGCCGAATTCAATAGCAGCAATATAGCCGAGTAATGAATTGTCTGATGGCTCATTTTTCAAACATTCATTAACAATTTTTTCATGTTTCTTTTGGACTGTGGATTGGTCTAATTCATCTAATATAGCAAATAAGTCATTTTTATCTGACTCATCTGCTTCATATAAATAATATACGACTAATTCGTCGGCTAAATTACGGGGGTCATTGGCTAAATTTATAAAAGAATCAAGTTCATATTTCTGCAATAAAATAATTCTTGCGCTTTCGTCTATTTCAGCCAATAAATCGCCTAATAAGTCAATCAACTCAAATTCATTTAAGTCCGCATAAAAATTATTCTTAATCTCAGTCACTCTTTCAGCGCCGATATAGGTATCGGCCAAGCTCTCCCAATACTCCCGCCACTCTTGCACATCCCCGTCTAATTTGCATCTGCCCGACTGAGTGGCGCAAGCCATTATTGAATCTTCGCCGATTAACATTTTCTCAAGTTCAACCGGATCAAGCAAGCTAACGGTGGTTTGTAAAATAGAGGTGTTTTTAAAAATCGTCTGAAAATTTTGCAGCCAATTTGCTAACTCTAATCTCTCGGGCACACAAACACCCAAAAATAATCCTTGTTTCAAAAGTTCGGGCTCATAAGTTAAGTCCAAGTACTTTTCTGTGTTGCTCAACGCGCCTTTTTGGGCGTAATCTTCAATTTCAGTAGGATAGTAATAATGCTCTTTGTTTTGCTTTCCCTTGCCATCTTCGTCGTCCAGCCAGGCGATATATCTTAAAAATTCATAATCTATTTCTCCGGGATAATTTACAATAGTTGTTTGGATATTAGACGGATTATACGGAGCATCATTTTTTATCTCATATGATGGATAGTCGCCTTCGTTTTCTTGTTCTTTAATCAATTTTCCAAGGTCTATAACAAGTTGATTGCTTTCGCCTAAAACATTCTTGCCTAAGGCCAACCAATAATCTACCCAATCTCTTTTCCACTTATCTCCGTCTCTTAATCTTTGTAGACAATAACTGTCGCTTTCATCGCAATTAATGCCTCCTAACGCACCCACTAAAATTGACTTAATAACTTCGGGGTCAGTGAGGTTTCTTAATTCATCTTCTTTGGTTGGCAATGTGCTGCCCTCAGGGCATATTGCTTCCCAGGGAATAACTTGGTCGTCTTGAAATAAACAAACATTGGTCTTGTTAATACTGTATGGAGGAGCAACCCTTCCGAAGCAAAAATTTTCTTTGTTATCCACCACAAATACCCCACTTTCATCTTCAAAAAAAGTGCCATAAATCGGAACATTCTGTGAAACGCCGGCGCCAGAACCAGTTGAAACCGGCCGTTCCTCAATAAGCAATTCAGAGGTAGACAGCAATTCAGTAATCTTTTCCCCGGGCAAAAGACCAGGTCCAACGACTTTATCTAATAAATTAGCCAATGTTTTAAAACTTCTTTGAAAATCATTAACTATTTGGTCCAAATTCTTTCTTGTCGGATTGTTCGGCTCAAAAAAGAAGTCCAACTCTTGCTCATGTTTGGCGCCTTTAAGCGAGGCAGCTGAGTCGCCTTCTAACATAGCGGTTAAATCTCGGCTTATGCCCAAGATATAATTATTGGTTTCGCTTTTGGCCGAGGAATAAGCCAAAAGATTATCGCTGAATCTTTTGAGCATATCGCCCATACTGCTAATGCCCTTGCCAGCGGTTAAAACCGTGGCGCCAGCCGCGGCTACCTGGCCATATTTCAAAGCATTATCGGGAATTTTAAGAACCCCGACCGCGTCTAACCCCTCAAGCGCGGCCGAGACGACCACGCTACCCACGCCAATTGAGGCCGACATTGTGCCGCCGATATTTTTCAATGCCTCAAACATATTCACCAAATAATTAAAAGTGGCCATAAAATTATTAACCAAGTTAATGCCATCTTCAAAAAGCGATTTCAATGCCTTATACGCTTTGTGAATCTCTTCAAGTGCGGCTAAAACACCCATTATTTTTTTAACAACGGTCACCCAGGCGGTTGGCAAAAGAAACTGAGCAATATCAAGCCAGGTTATAACATATTTTAATTCGCCGTAGCTCAGATAACATTTAGAGCGGCAATTTGCCAAGAAGAAGCAGTCGTCATAGGGATTGGTGCTGTTAAAAATTCTTTTAGCCAAATAGACCTCCTCAGCCGCCGCTTTTTGCAGCCGGATAAAATACGAGCAAGCCGCCCGGTGCGCCAAGCTCTCTTCTTCGGATAAATCGCTTAACGGGTCCCCGGGCCGCTTGATTCTTAGTTCGCATTCTTCGGGAATTATTGGATTAGCGATTGTTGGCTTACCGGTGTTTTCGTCATGTTCTTTATCACTGGAATCGCCCCCGGACAAAGACATTCTGGAAAAAGGGTTAATCTTACGTTCAGGAATATCGCGCGAAGCTCCTGTGTCGTCCCAGCTCTGCCACCCTCTATCTTTTAGAACATCGTCAAACATCCAATCAAAAATTGAGTAGGTGGCAATGTTTGGACTATTTCCTTTAGTAAGCAGCGGCTCTAATATAATCTGCCCTTCGTTGTTTAATTCTGCTTCATCAGGCAAATCTATTTTAGAAATAATCTTTTTAATAATGTCCCAAAAACCGGCCTGGGCCGGCTGGGGCGCAGGCAATAATTGCAAAACCAAAGCCAAACAAACCAACAAGGCAA
>CAYVXQ010000052.1:0-2689 GCA_964454625.1 uncultured Candidatus Saccharibacteria bacterium | reverse complement strand
TAAACTATCCACATTTACCGGCAGGCCGTCAATCAAATAATCATTGATTGATACCAGATGGTTTAAAAACTTGCTGGTAATGCATTCCTCAATGGTTTCGCAGCAAAGTTTATGCTCGCCCTTAGCATCCGGCTCATTGCCCTCAGGGTAACCAGGTCCTGCGGCGAGTTGGGCTGTGCGCTCTTTACAGCACAGGGTCATTTGACTGCTTTTAATTAGTGTTTCGCCTTCGCGGTTGCAAACGCCCCCGCCCTCTGTTTCTTTGCTTTTTAATTCGCGGCATTTATAACACTCGTTATCGCCTCCGCCAATACCCTCATAACAACAAACATTACTAGTGCCCTCTTTTAATTTTTCGCCTTGTTTTTCATTACAGATAGTTTCCCCGCTTCCCAGCAGAGCGCGACATTTATTATTGCAAACCAAGGCGCCACCCATATCGCAACACTCTTTTTTGCCCTCAGGGGTAGTGCGCACCACCTGACCGTGCTCGGTATCGCAAACATCATTCGGCGGGAGCATCTCCCAGCAACGGCCCGCCATATTATTACCCAAATCATCGCCAACATCCAAACCAACCAAATCAGCGAGTTTTGTGCCAACATATCGGCCAACAGCGGCTGGCACTTCTAAAACAATTTTATCTATCGCGCTACCAATCGCGGCCTTAGCTTTTATCTCCTTATTACTGATTTCATCCCATGCGTCCTCGGTTTCTTCCACAAATTTATAAACATCATCAGTCCAGCCAGCCGCGTTAAACAAACTGTCAATGTATGGGTCGCCTAAAAACGGCCAAAAAAGCCCGGCCGCGTCCATTACGCTATTAACGGTTTTACAACAAAGCCCTCGCTTGTCTTTTTCTTCTCCTTTGGCGCAACCATCTGACCCAAATGTTTGAGTAATTGGCGAGGGCTTATGACAGGCCTTTGCATCCTCTAATGTCCAACCAGCAGGACTGGGCAGTTTATAATCCAGGCCCTCAACCCATGTATCAATGGGCTTTTTCAATAGCAACTCCTCTATTTTACTCCAATCGTCATCTACTTTTAACTTTATGCCACAAATATCTTTTATTGATTGATTCTTTTCGCAAAGCTGGTTAATAATCTTTTTTTCTTGTTTTGGCTCAGCGGTCTCTTTTTCAAAAATGCCCTGTAATTGGGTGAATAAAGGAGTGCCCAAAAACCCAGTAATACTGTCTATCAATGAAATAACTGTTTTTGTTGTCTCTTCTGTCATTTCCCCTAAATTCCTGTCCCCCCACCACCGTTCATATAAATTAGGATTAGGTTCAAAACTTTCTAAAGCTCCAGCCGCATTGTTCAAAGCAGAAACCGGTGTTTGACCATAGAGATAAGCCAGTAAGCCATTCAAAAATTCCGGCCGTTCATCAGGATATAACTCGTTTTGGATAAGCTCAAATAAAATCTGGTATTCCTTGGGCCGGACATAGTGCAATAATTCCTGGTCCAAACCAAAAATCTGGGCCGGGCTGTATTTAATGTATTCGCAAAAAAGATACGGAAATTTATACTCGTCAGATACCGGACTATCGGTTAATTGATTAAGGGTTTCGGCAATGGTCGGCCTGTCTAAACTCTCCATTGAATATGGGGGGCTGGAGCTGTATTTTTTTGCCACTTGCTGATAAATTAGTTGAAAAGTGTAGTTCGGATATTTTTCTTTGTATTCAGCACTAACCTTTGAACAAATCCCGTCAAGGTCTAAATTAACATCGGCCATTAAAAGCTGACTGGGCGTTTTGTCTAAGATATTGGTTTTGTCCCCTTTGCCAGTCGGCCGCAGCAAAGTAGCATCGCCTTTCTTAAAGGGCTTAACAATACCGTCCGGAATAAGCACTAAAGCATCTTTGACCGTATTAGGTCCATTGTCGTTAATTCGCCAGGAGACTAAGACCTTAAGCCAATCCTCGTTGCTCATATTTTCAACATCGTTCAGAAATATGTATTCCTCAACATCCTCAACTTTATTCCAGCCAATATTCCTATCCTTGGCTACTTTTTTAATTTCATCGGACAAGTCCAGAAAGAAAACTGTCAGCCAACTATATGCTTCCGCCTCTCTGTCTGCTTCCGTGGCGGTTCTATCATCTACTGATCCAATATATGACTTCACAGCGCTATAAATCACAGAATAAGCAATGGAATCATTTAACAAGACATTGCACTGCTCGCAGGTGTTTTTAATGTCATTAGGACATTTCCCATCTTCTTGCAATGCTTTGACGGCCTCTTCATTGCTGCCATCTTTATTTTTCAAGCAAGCGCCGGCGCATTTTGGATTACCAGCTGGTTCTGCGGCGTCTTTATTCTTTAACTCACAGCCCATTATTATTAAATCCTTAACAATCTCGCCCACGGTTTTGCCTATTAAAGGCAGGGAATCTCCAGCTAAAGGATTCTGGCAAGCGCCCCAGACAAATGGGCAATAATAACGATAAAGGTCTTTATTTGGGTCATTCTGAGGAATTTTTGTTTTATCAAGGTCCGGAAAAGTAATAATATCAGAAGAATGACCCGAGGCAGAAACCGGTCTTTGAATTTTTAAGGCATTGCATTTATCAAGCAAAGAAATTTTATCGCCCCCAACAATACCAAAGCCGCCCGAATTATCAACCCCGATTATTTTGCCGCACAAAACATCAGTTGGCGTGCCATTAACTATG
>CAYVXQ010000051.1:0-6012 GCA_964454625.1 uncultured Candidatus Saccharibacteria bacterium | reverse complement strand
AACAATTTTTATTGTATTTACGCCCATATAAGGAATTACTCGCTATGAGTTAATTGATTTGGTATGTCTTTTTTCACTCACAAACTTGCTATTGACTTGGGCACCTGCAATTCTCTTGTTTTCATTCCCGGAAAGGGGGTTGTTTTAAACGAGCCCTCAGTGGTTGCTTTGGCTAAGCCAGAGAATGTAGTTTTAGCTGTGGGCGCTGAAGCCAAATCAATGATTGGCCGAACCCCCGATAATATTGTGGTCTACCGGCCCCTTAAAGACGGTGTCATTGCCGATTATAAGGTAACCCAGGCAATGATTCGCTATTTTATTAAAAAAACCAGAGGCCGTTTAGGAATTTTAAAACCCGAGGTATTGATTTCTATTCCAGTTGGCGCCACTTCAACCGAACGTCGGGCTGTTATTGAGGCGACGCTGGCCGCTGGCGCCAGATCAGCTTATTTGGCAAAGGAACCGATTTTATCGGCCATAGGGGCAGGCATTCCCATAAATTCCTGCGAAGGCAATATGATTATTGACATTGGCGGGGGCACATCGGAAATAGCGGTGATTTCTTTGGGCGGTATTGTAACAGCCCATTCTTTACGGGTGGCTGGCGATAGAATGGATGAAAAAATCGCCGAGTTTATCAAAAAAGAATATAATTTGGCCATCGGCAGCCAGACCGCTGAAGATATTAAGATAAAAATCGGTCGGGCTTTTACCATTAAAAAAGAGGAGTTTTACGACATTAGGGGGCGAGATTTAATTAGTGGATTGCCCAGAAACATTAAAATTTCTTCTAATGAAGTAGCCAAAGCCATTTACGATGTTTGCATGGAGATTGTTGAGGGCGTTAAATATATTTTGAAACAAACGCCTCCGGAATTATCGGCTGACATTATGAATAAAGGTATGATTTTGGCTGGCGGAGGCGGATTGTTAAGGGGACTGGAACAATTGATTACCAGGTCAATCGGGGTGCCTTGTTTTGTGGCCGAAGACGCTTTATTGTGCGTGGTTAAAGGCACAGGCGTGGTTTTGGAAAATTTAGATGTTTACAAAAAAACCGTGATGAGCCAGAAATAACGAATAACAAATAACTAATAACTAATAACGGATAACATTTTGTCATTTGTTATTTGTTTTATGCTATTTGTTTTATGATTGTTGGTCATAAACAACAATGGAATTTTTTGAGGAAGATGGCGGCGGGCGGTCATGTGCCGCACGCTTTGCTTTTTTCCGGCATTGAAGGGTTGGGTAAACGCAAAGTCGCCCAAGAGTTTATTAAGATATTAAACTGTACTGAGAGCGGCCGGGAGCCGTGCGGCCAGTGTTTTTCTTGTTTGAATATTGAGAATCGCAGACATCTTGATTTTCTGGTTATTGAGCCGGTTATAAGAGAGATTCAAATTGAACAAATCAGGGACTTGCAAAAGTTTTTAAGTTATAGCAATCAAATCGCTCAATTCAAGGCGGTGATTATTGATAATGCTCACCGTCTCAATCAAGAAGCGCAGAGTTGTTTGCTTAAATGTTTGGAAGAGCCGCAGGGTAAGGCAATTATAATTTTGGTTTCCAGCCACCCCGAGGCGCTTTTCGCGACCATTGTTTCTCGTTGCGGGGAGATTAAGTTTTATCCCACGGCAGTCCAAGATATTGCCAATGCCCTTTCAACTTATCAAAACAATCCTTATTTTCAGGAGATTATTGCTTGGAGCGATGGCCGGCCCGGCTTGGCCATTCGTTTTTTTGAAGACAAGGCCTTGTTTGAACAATGTTTGAGCGACCTTAAACTGGCTGAACATTTGCTCAAGGGCGACCTGGCCGAGCGATTGATGTTGGTTAAGGATTATTGGTCGCTTTTGGCAAAAAATGATAAAGAAAGCAACGAGGATGAGATTGAAAAGGGAGAGGTTTTTCAAACCCTTTATCAATTTTTGGAAAATTTTACTGTTTTTTTGAGGGGTCTGCTTAAGAAAACGATTGCCGCGGGAGGCGGCGATTGGCCGGTATCTAAATTGGTTGAAAATTTGAAGAAAGCCGAGGATTTGAAATTTTTGCTATTAAACAGTAATATAAATAAAAGGTTATTGTTGGAAAATTTAGTGTTAAATTTATAAAAATAAGACGTTATCCTAAGCGCACATCATCGTCATTCTGAGCCAGCAGGCGAAGAATCTCTCATGTTGAGACCCTTCGGCTGACGTCTCAGGATGACAAAGGGGATGGGCTCAGAATGACAGTAGAAAAATTATGATATATCAAGAGATAGTAGATAAAACAAAAGCTGATTTGCAAAAAGCGGTTGAGGATTTCAAGGCCGAGGTTGCGAAATTAAGGTCAAACAGGTTATCTCCGGCCTTATTGGAGGACATAGAGGTAAATTGTTTTGGCTCTTTTATGCCAATGAAGCAGTTGGGTGCCATTGCCAACGGTTCGCCCCGAGAACTAATGGTGGAATTGTGGGACAAAAGTTATGTGGAGGGAGTGGTAAAAGCGGTTGAGCAAGCCGAGTTGGGTTTGGGGGTGCGGATTGACGATAAAATCGTTTATTTTTCCGCTCCGCCATTGACCGAAGAAACCCGGCAAAATGTTATCAAAATGCTGGATAAGAAAAAGGAAGAGGCATTCCAAGTGTTGCGTCATTTTCGCGATAAGGCCTGGAAAGAGATTCAGGAGACATGTCAAAAGGGGGAATTAAGAGAAGACGATAAATTTAAAGGCAAAGACAAATTAGATGAAACCACCCGCGAGTTCCGGGAAAAAATTGAAGAAATAGCCAAGAGAAAAGAAGAAGAGATAAAAGGGTAAAAGATGCTGGCAGAAAACATAAACTAACCATAATTTCCTCTAAACCCACTGTTGCATTATGTAAGCGATCGCTTATATAATGCAACAGTCGGTTTTTAATTTTTAAGTAGTGTTTGAACTCGGGTTGTAAACATATTGAAGTATTAAGAATTAAAAATTAAATTCGTTCTATTTATGTTGTTTACTATTATTATTGTCTTATTCAGCTTGATCGCTTTAACCGTTCTTCACGAGGCGGGTCATTTTTTGTTGGCTAAAAAGTTTGGCGTTAAAGTGGAGGAGTTTGGCATTGGTTATCCGCCTAAAGTTTACGGCAAAAAGTTTGGCAGAACAATTTATTCGCTCAACCTGTTGCCTTTCGGCGCTTTCGTGCGAATTTTAGGCGAGGAAGATATTAGCGATAGCCAAGAGAGTTTTTCAAGCAAACCTATTTGGCAACGGGCCTTAATTTTATTAGGGGGCGTTGTTTCTTTTTGGGTAGTGGCTTTCTTGATTTTTACTTTAATCATTGGGGTGGGTGGTGTGCCTACAGCCATAACTGATGATTTTTCGCCAGCAGAAACCTCGGCCTACGTGCAAATTTTGCAGGTGAGTCCGGACTCGCCGGCTGATTTGGCGGGCATAAAACCTGGCGACATAATAACTAAGTTAAAAGTTAAAAGTGAAAAGTTAAAAGTTGAAGAGGAAAACATAAGTCAGGCAAAAGAGGTGCAAAATTTTGTTGGCGAGCATAAAGATGAAGAAATTATTGTTTTTTTACAAAGAGGCGAAGAAAATATGGAGATAGCTTTAATCCCGCGGGTAAACCCGCCTCAGGGCGAGGGCGCGATTGGCGTGATTTTGGCTCGGGTGGCTAATTTAAAATATCCTTGGTATCAAGCGCCTATTCAAGCCGCTAAATTAACCTTTCAACAGACAAAAGCCATTCCTTTGGCATTAGTCAAAGCGATTAAAAGCAGAATAGGCGGCGAAAAGGATTCGGGGTTGCAATTTGTCGGTCCCATTGGTATTGGTCAGATAATGGGGCAAGCAATGCATCAGGGCTGGGGCAATTACCTGATGTTAATAGCAATGATTTCTATTTGGATGGCTCTTTTTAATATTTTGCCTGTGCCGGCTTTAGACGGCGGTCGGTTGTTCTTTTTGGTTATAGAATTGATTAAGCGAAAGCCGGTAAATCACAAAATAGAACAACGTCTCACGGCCGCATTCTTTTTTTTAATGGTGGCTTTAATGGCTCTGGTAAGTATAAAGGATATAATAAGATTATTTTAAGGGCTTGACAAATCATTTCAGAAAGTTAGAATATAAGAAAGTAAGAAAAATATGGAAAATTTAATGCCACTTGTTCAAGTTAAAAGCAAATCTCAGATTACCTTACCCCAAAGGGTGCGAAGGTTTTTAGATATCCAAGAAGGCGACTACTTGGAGGTAAAGATAGAGAAAAACACAGTTGTTTTGAAGCCAAAAATAATTTTAGATAAACTGCCAACATTTGAATTGTCTTTAGCGGGCGAGGCAATGTTGCAAGAGGCGTTGAACGATGTAAAAGCGGGTAGGGTGGAAAAATTTGATAACGTCAAGGATTTAATAAACGACCTGCATAAATGATGGGGGGTCGCAATGTTTTTTTATTATTCTATATGCAAGTTGGCAGGGGTCAGATTTGCAGGGGTCAGACCCCTTTTAATCTTGCATGCAGTTTTTGAGGGGTCTGACCCCTGCAAATCTGACCCCTGCCAACTTACCTTTTTGTTGCGATAAAAACATTGCGACCCCTCATAAATAATGAAACTTGTTTTTACTGAAAAATTTAAAAAGGATTACAAAAAACTTTCGCCCGCAATCCAAAGGCAAACTGATAAGAAATTAAAATTTTTTGCTGAAAAACCGTTTCACACTTCTTTTAGAATTAAAAAAATGCAAAGTAAAGTAGGAATTTACGAGGCTAGTATAAATATGCAATACAGATTTTTATTTCAAATAGATGGCTCTACTTGTATTCTTTTGCGAATTGGCAAACATAACATCTTAGAGAAATAAGCAAAAAAGATTTGGTTGCCATTGTCAAATCGTCCTGATTTTCTCTGGGCGATTTTGTTTTGAGGCCAAGGGCTTATTGATTTTTTGTTTTTTTGCTATAAGATGAACTAATATGTTTAATAAAATCTTACGATATTTTAACGAGGACATTGCCATTGACTTGGGCACGGCAAATTCGGCTGTTTATGTTAGGGGTCAGGGGATTGTTTTAAACGAGCCCTCGGTTGTTGCTTTGAATACCAAAACCGGTCAGATATTGGCGGTTGGCGAGGAGGCAAAAAAAATGGTTGGCCGAACCCCAGCACATATTCAGGCAGTTAGGCCTTTGGTGCGGGGAGTGATTTCGGATTTTGAGGTAACCGAGCAGATGCTGCGCTACTTTATTGAGAAGGCTCATCATAAAAAATTTATTCCGCTTTCTTGGCCGCGGATTATTGTGGGCATTCCTTCGCGCGTAACTGAAGTAGAAAAAAAAGCCGTGGAAGATGCGGCCAAGAACGCCGGGGCGCGTGAAGTTTTTTTGATTGAAGAGCCAATTGCCGCGGCTATTGGCGCTCGTCTGCCTATTCAAGAAGCCAAAGGCACATTTATTATTGACATCGGCGGAGGCACCACTGACATTGCGGTGATTTCTTTGGGCGGCATAGTTACCTCTCAAAGCTTGACTATTGCGGGCGACAGATTAACGGATGATATCGTTCGTTATATTCAGCAAAAATATCAAATTCTCATTGGCGAACGTTCGTCCGAGGAAGCAAAAATCGGCATCGGATGTGCAGTGCCCTTTAAAGAAAAAAAGGATTTTCGTTTACGAGGCCGTAATTTAGTGTCAGGGCTGCCTGAAGAAATTATTGTTGATTCTGAGGACATCAGAAAAGCAATGGAAAAGTCGCTCAACAATATGGTGGAGGCGGTTAAAGATACCATTGAAAAAACACCGCCAGAGTTGCTGGCGGATATTATGGCGAGTGGTATTTATATTGTCGGCGGAGGCGCTTTATTAGCTGGATTAGATGCCTTGCTCTCAGCCGCAACTAAGATGAAGGTGAAGATAATTGAAGACCCATTAACTGCGGTGGTACGGGGCGGCGGCATTGTTTTGGAAAACTTGGACACCCTGCGAGAGGTTTTAGCTGACACCAGCTCGGGAATAAATATAAAATA
>CAYVXQ010000050.1:0-6413 GCA_964454625.1 uncultured Candidatus Saccharibacteria bacterium | reverse complement strand
GCCAGAATTTTTTCATATGAAACATAATTTGTCATTATATCATAATCATTTTATTGATATTTAACACCCGACATCCCTACACATCCTTAACTGGTTTTCTCCAGCGCTTTCTCAGATGCAAAATGAGAAACAAAAGCGGCACCCAAATCACTGCCCAGACAATAACTTCAAGCACAAAATAAGAAAGCAAACTTAAAAATGTCAAAAGGTCTTCTAAACTATTAGCCAAAAAATCTCTTTGCCTCCATCCCGCGGGTAGTGGTTTTTCCATAACGCCGAGATTAAGGTTAATCATTGCCATTTCTGCCTCCCTTTCAAAACATTGTTCTTGTTCCTGTATTTTCCTTAGTTCGCCTCTAACTCGGCTTAATTCCTTTTGGGCTCCCAACGCCTCAGAAATTGTCCCCTCTCTTTTCATAAGTTTTAGCAATTCGCTCTTCTCTTCCTCTAAACTTTTTAATCGCGGCTCCAAATCGCAGTATTCTTCTCTTACATTTTGGCTGTCGGTTCTTTCATAAGTTATCCTATCCCCTAATTCCTTAAAATAAGTAAGGGTCTCCTCAAAATTTTCAACTGGAACCTGAACAATAATTGAACCAAAAGAAGCATCTCCTCTTTGAGTAATGGTGCTCTGCATCGTTAAACCTTCTTTTTCCTCGGCAAATTTAATAATTTTTTCTCGCGTCTCTTTTACATCGCTCACCAGCAAATTAAGAGTGCTACTTTTGCTCTCAAAAGCCGAGACATTCGTTGCCAAAATTAAACCAACCGCCAGAAAAACCCCTGACCCGATTAATATTTTTTTAACCATACATTTTAAAAAATTTTTAGAATGAGCCGACCTTTTTTACTTTATTGAATACATTGCGTGATAAACTAACTGTAACACATTTTTCCACGGCCGTGGAGAAATGTGTTATAATTTGAATTCATATTACTTTTACTAATATCTCTCTTTCTCTCGGCCGGTTGTCAAAGTCAATTAGGATAATTTGCTGCCAGGTGCCGAGAACTAATTTATTATCCTCAACCGGAACAGATAAAAATGGTTTTAATAAAGACGAACGAATGTGGGCGTAACCGTTGCAATCGCCCCCGCCTGCAATGCCTTCGGCCCGCCCGACACGCTGACGCGAGTCATGCGGGCGGGCGTAGCCGATGCGGGCAGGCCATTTTTTGCAATGTTCGTAATCTTTATTCATCGGCGCAATTTTTTCCAAAACCCTTTTTAAATCCTGAATCAATCCTGATTCGTATTCAAGGGTTGTTATTCCGCAAGTGGAGCCCGGGGAAGAAATCAGGCAAATTCCCTCTTTTACTTTTGAATCCAACACCGCTTTTTCAACCCGTTCAGTAATATCAATAATATCATTAAACCCTTTTGTTGAAACAGTAAACCTCATCTTGTCCTTATTATACTAGATTTTTGACAAAACAAAACCCCTTTATTAGAAAGGGGTTTTGTGCTCAAGAAATCACTTCTCCGAAATTACGGAGCTAACACTGCCTTTTTAGCATCAACTAAACCAGAGCCGTAAAGGTCATCTCTCCCAACAACTCCCAAATCTTCAGCTGTGGTTTCCAATCTTTGTTGAACTTCGGACGGAGAACAACCCGAGACATCGTCCAACAGAAACTCGCATTTACCCGAAACTGACAAAACCAAAGCTGCTGCGCCTGCCACATGCGGAGCCGCCATTGAGGTGCCACTCAAGGTTTTATAGGTCTGACCATTGTAGGTTGAGTAGATATTCACCCCCGGAGCAGCCAAATCAACTTCCGGTCCTCGAGATGACCAAGAAGCAATAGTATCAGTCTTATCAGTGGCTGAAACAGCAATTACTTCTAGATAGGCAGCGGGATAGATGACAGAACCTCCACTATTACCGGCTGCGGCAACCTGAACAATTCCAGCCGCATTGGCTCTTGCGACCACGTCATGCAGGGACTGAATATCGGAAGATGTTCCTAAACTCATATTAACAACTTGCATGCGATTAGTAATTGCCCAATCAAGTCCTTCAATTACATCAGAAAGATAACCGGAACCGTTGCGGTCCAAAACCTTAACCGCGTAAAGGTCAATTTGAGGGCCAACGCCAATCACACCAATCGTATTATCAATCGCTCCGACAATACCAGCAACATGAGTGCCGTGACCATTATCATCATTTGCCGATTTCCTTGGATTTATGGCATTGTAACCGCCCTTGATATTATCTTTCAAGTCAGGATGTTTTAAATCGATTCCCGTATCAATAATTGCCACTTTAATTGAGTCACCGGTGGTAGTTCCCCAAACCAAATCAGCGTCAATTCTATCTACTCCCCAGGGTAAAATCTCTGCTGGCTGGGCTGGAGCTGGTTTAGCCGCAATACCGCTTCTGATTAAAGCCTCCACCACCACATCGTCATCAATTCTCAAAACTCCGGCTTGACGAGCTAAAGTTTTTTCAGCTTGCGGCGACAATAAAACTGCTTTGCCTTCAACCAATTTCAAATCTTTAATTTTTACTCCGCCAACTTTATTAATCAAAATTTCTCTCGTTGCTTCATCAACTCCTGCTTTAAAAACCACAATTTTTCTTGCCGGCTCTGACTTTGCCTGGGAAACCAAAGCCACCCCAACTAAACTCAAAACTATCCCCGCTATTACCGTAACCACCAGAAAATTACTAAATTTCTTTTTCATTATCATTTTTTTGTTTGATTAAAATTTAAAATTTTTCACCAATTTTAAAATTTAGCGAAAACTTCGACCTTTATTGGATTCTAATCCCTGATTTTATTCTATTTCATTAAATCGCCTTGTCAAGCCCGTTTTAATTTATTCTATCAAAATTTCACTCTAATATCAACAAAAAAGCGACTCAAAATTGGGCTGCCAGGTCAGTAATTTTTTATTTATTCAATAACGCTGGGCGTATTTTATTTTTTTAATTTGGTAGACAATCTTTATCGGAGATGAAGCAACAATCTTATCGCCGGCGCTGTGCCCCAGGAGGGATTTTCCAATCGGCGATTCGTTGCTAATTTTTCCTAAAGCGGGATTTGCCTCCAGGGTTCCCACTATTTCAAACTCATCAACTTGGCCGTCAATAGCAACGGTCACTTTTGCGCCTAAGTCAACTACTTTCTGTTTTTCTTTGGCTGGCGGATTAATTAACTCGGTATTTTTAAATATATTTTCTAAGTCCGCAAGCCGCTTTTCCAAAAAGCTCAAGTCCTCGCGAAAAGAAAGATATTCAGAATTAACATCCTCGGAATGCAAAATTTTTGGAATTTCACCGTTTGTCTTTGCAAATTTGATTTTCTTTAGGTCTTGGTATTCCTTTTTTAATCTTTCTAATCCTTGTTTGGTTAAATAAAATTTTTGGGGCATATTATTTGGGGCATATTGTATAGAAAACGAAGTTTTCTATAAATTTATTATAATGAAGAACCTCCTGATTTTGAGGAGGTTTAGTATTTTGGTATTTGTCTTTGATGTTTATGATTTTCTTTTTCTACTAAACCCCCTGGCTGTAAGTTTTTTTGCGCAAATGCCAACATAGACCATCCGGGCAGATGCGTTTCTAGTCAAGAGGAGCAAATTTTTATTTCCAAATTCTTCAAATTCCGAAATAAAGAACATAAAATTAATTTTGTTTATTTTCGGCATATCTTTTGAACGTTATTAAATTATACCTAACCAATAATTCTTGTCAAGACCTATTTTTTCTCCACGCCACTACCGTTTTCTGCCAGCTTCAAACAAACGAAATCATCATTTATTATTAATTTTTTAGGAATAGTAATACATCACTTACCTAAAACAGCGAAGCTGTCTCGGGACGAAATTTTGTTAAAACGGCAGGGGCATTCCGGTAATTAAGGTAAAAAGGGGGCTGGTAATAAAAGGATAGCCAATATAAAACATAAATAAAATGGCAAAAAAAATCAAAAAAGGACTGCTCTGAAAAATAGATATTTTGAGCCCTTCCAAAGAACGGGGCAATAGAGCTAAAAAAATATGAGAGCCGTCTAATGGAGGAATCGGCAGTAAATTGAATGTCCCCAAAATAAGGTTCAGCCAGACAAAAATGCTAAAGAAAAAAACAAGACCCGGGTTGCCAAAAATAAAAAATCTAAGCAAGAGACCAACAAATAATGCCATAAAAAAATTAGATAAAGGCCCTGCCATTCCAACTAAAGCCGGGCCCCATTTTTGATTTCTTAAATTAAAAGGATTGAAAGGGACCGGCCTTCCCCAGCCAAATCCGATAATAAAAATAAGCAGGGTTCCAAGGGGGTCAAAATGAGCCAAAGGATTAATGGTGAGACGACCCTGTAATTTAGCGGTCGGGTCGCCCAAAAGATAAGCCGCCTGAGCGTGAGAATATTCGTGGACGCTAAAGCCAAGCAAAATGGCTATTGCTACCATTAAATATACAATCGGATTTGAAAATAGAAGTTCAATCAGCATTGACTAGAGTATACACTAAATCCCCCACCTTTTGAAGTCAAACAGAACTGGCAAAACTGCTCTATCCAAAAAGGTGAGGAGTAAACTTGAAAAAATAAATAGTTCTGCTAATATTAAACCCATATGGCAAAACAATGTTTAGTTTGCGGAAAAAAAAGGAAATTGGTCTGGCGGAGGGTGCGGCTGAGGGCAACAAGATATAACCCAACCATTAAAAGAAAGCAGTACCCGAATCTGCAGCAGGTTTTTGTTCCGGCTGAAATAAAAAAAGAGAAATATAAAAAATTCGCCGGTGAAAGAATTTTGGCCTGCGCCAAATGCATCAAGACCCTCTCCAAAAGAAAATAATTATTCCAGGGTATGGGATAGTGGTAGTCCACCACTTTGGGGTAGTGGCAGCGGCAGTTCGATTCTGCCTACCCTGACAGATATGACTAAAGGTTGTCTTGCCAAATCAAGGATAACCAGTAGGGTTTTTTAAAGATTTATTCCCAATTAATCGCCTTTCAGAAATTATAAAAATTTAATGAGTTCAATTCTCGGCACCCCGACCAATTCAGACATTTTGAAATTCAGAGGCGATTGGTTGCCCCGCCCGCCGCCCTAATTTTTTACTCTCCTATTCTCTTCGTAATTCTATACATTTTTTTATCAAGCAATTTTAAATCACCTTTGTTTTTCCAAATTTCCTTAAAATCTTTATTCCTCATCGTCCTGATGTGACCAAGATAAACAGAAACATAATGGCCATTGATTTTAGTTTCTTTCGCCGCTTTTATATTCTTTTCAGCAATTTTTACATAATCAGAATCAATCTCTATCCCGATATAATTTCTCCCTAATTGTTTCGCGGCGACTGCGGTTGTGCCTGTTCCCACAAAAGGATCGAGCACGACATCGCCCTCATCTGTAGTCATCAAAATTAATCTCTCGAGAAGCGGGATTGGTAATTGGCAGGGATGTTCGTCTCTCCTTTTTTTATGGCGTATTCTGTGAATATCATTCCAAACATCGGAAAGAAGTGGACCAAATCCGTGTGCCTGATCTTTTTTCCCGCCATAATCTTTTAAAAATTCATTGCAAGCCCTACATCTTGGGTGCGGATACCTAATATCATAAAACTTAAAATCTTTATGAGATTTTGATTTAGTATAATATAAAATTCCGTAGTGATTGGGCAGTAATGTTTTTCCCATTGGCGTACCGCCCGAATCCCACGCAATCCAATGTCTAAAATAAGCAATTTTGTTTAAATGCTCTGTATAGTGGCTAAGCCAACGAGGGATATTGTGAACAAAAATTGTTCCGGTTGGTTTTGTAATTCTCACCATTTCACTTATCCAGTCATTGCACCAATTCAAATAATCCTGTTTTTCTTTTGAATCTTCATAATGGTTGTATTTTTTCTTTAAATTAAAGGGCGGATCAGCAAAGGTCATATCAATAGAATTATCAGGTATTTTTTTTAATACCTCTAAACAATCGCCCTGTATAATATTATCAAGATATTTATCTATCATATTTTTACTTGTTTAGAAAAGTATCGGCTAAAAATTTTTCAAACCTCTTTAATTCTTCTTTATGAAAAGTAAAAACGTCTTCATAAGCCGTAACCATTCTTTTAAGATCGCCTTTTCTTACATACCAACCAATACCATCTACGAAACCAATAAATTTTGCTTTTGGATAATGAGATTTGATAAGCGAATCTATAGAAATTTCAGTTTTTGATTTATCGCCTTGTCCAGAGGAAGTTGTCGCTAAAAATGAGCTTTCAGCAATGATTAAAGGATTTTGCTTGTTTGGGATAATAAAATCCATTGTTCTTTTGTTATCGGGAGCATTATCAATCAACTCACCAAGGTCGCCTTTTTCAAAAGGTATTTCTAAATGATTTAGGGCATTAGTCATCCCACGGACTAAAATGATACAATAAAAGTGGGATGAT
>CAYVXQ010000049.1:0-6446 GCA_964454625.1 uncultured Candidatus Saccharibacteria bacterium | reverse complement strand
GAGGGGCTCAGTGGTTGTTAGATACCACGGGTTGGAACTTTGATAAAGTCAAAGATTTTTTCGGTAAAAAAACCGAAGAGATCCGCGATTTCATCGGACAGGTGGCCGCCGCTTTTTAACCATAAAATGTCAAGCGAAGCTCTGCTTCGCTTGACATTTATCTACTGCGAATTACGAGATGCCAAAAAACAAGGTCTGTCGCAATGTTTACAACCCGAGTTTAAACAGTACTGTTTAAACTCGGGTTGTAAACATTGAAAAGCCAGCGGCTAAGGACGGACCTTAAAAAGGCATTTCGTAATTCGCAGATCTACTATCTAATTCTATATGCCAAACATAACTACTGATAATATCTGGTTTTTAGTTCTACTGAGTGTTTTTTTGGTGAGCGCTGTTTCGCTGTTCGCTTTTTTATTTTTACCCTTGGCAAAAAAGCGGCTGAAAAATTTCGTGCTTTATTTGGTCGCTTTTTCCGCAGGCGCTTTATTTGGCGATGCTTTTTTGCATCTTCTGCCCGAGATATTTGAACAGATGGAAAATAAACTTGTTTTATCGCTCTGCTTATTATCGGGCATTTTAACTTTTTTTGTTTTGGAAAAATTCATTCGCTGGCGCCATTGCCACATTGAGATTTCTGAGAAACATTTGCATCCTTTAGCCACGCTTAATTTAGTTGGCGATGGCGCGCATAATTTTTTAGACGGCGTTATAATTGCCGGCAGTTATTTGGTCTCAGTGCCGCTCGGTATTGCCACCACTTTGGCGGTTTTGTGCCATGAGGTTCCTCAGGAAATCGGTGATGCCGGTATTTTACTGCACAGCGGCCTTTCGTGGCAAAAGGCCTTGTTTTTCAATTTTTTATCAGCTTTATTGGCTGTTGCCGGCGCTGTTTTGACCCTGATTATCGGCGAGGGCATCCAAACAATCGCCTTGGCAATTACGGCTGCGGCGGCTGGCGGTTTCATTTATATTGCTGGTTCTGATTTGATTCCCGAATTACAGCATAATACCGAACCCAAACAATCGCTCAAACAATTTTTAGCTCTATTGGCTGGCGTTTGGGTGATGTTTTTATTACTTATTGTTGGTTAGCTCAAATACTTGACGCGAATAGCAGAGTATAAAACCGTTGTCTTTCAAGTGCGACCGACTCACGAAAGATAGCGGTTTTGTAGCAATTTTTTATCGGTAAAAAGATGCGAAGAATATTTTTTGTTTCTATTATTATTTCTTTTTTGGCAGCGATGATTCTGGCAGGAATCGGTTTTTTTTGTTTCAGCCAGCCGTTTTTTAGAGCCGAGCGGAATTTTTTAGCCCTGATTGATGGTGAGCCAGAAGCCACTTCCAGCGCCGAACAATTAACAATTGATAATAACAACCCCGAGGTTTCTATTATTTTTGTTGGCGACATTATGTTGTCTCGCGGCGTGGCGCAAAAAATAAAAAAACATAGCGATTATAATTATTCTTTTTTGAAAATCGGCGATTATTTAAAATCAGCTGATTTTGCTTTTGGCAATTTAGAAACATCTTTATTTAAAGGTCGTGAAATTGGTCCCGAGGAAATGCTTTTTCGGGCCGACCCTGAACTGGCTGATGTTTTGCATGATTTTAATTTTTCCGTTGTTTCTTTGGCTAACAACCACACGATGAATTTTGGCAAGAAAGCGCTTGAAGATACTCTTATTAATTTATTGAAAGTCGGGGTTGAATATACGGGAGCCGGTTCCAGCGGCATTGAGGCATATAATCCTTGTGTTATTACAAAGAAAGGCATAGTGTTTGCTTTTTTAGCTTATACTGACAGCGATGTTGTGCCGGCTTTTTATTTTGCCGCTACCACTACAGCCGGGGTGGCTCGTATGGATATAAATAAAATGGCCAAGGCAGTGAAGTTAGCCAAAGAGAGAGCCGACTTTGTGATTGTTTCAATGCATTCGGGCACTGAATACAAAGATGAGCCCAACCAGCGCCAGATAAACTTTGCCCACGCCGCTGTTGATGCTGGGGCTGATTTGGTTATAGGCCATCACCCCCATATAGTGCAAACAGCTGAGAAATATAAAGATAAGTATATTTTTTATTCTTTAGGCAATTTTATTTTTGACCAAAGATGGTGGAAAACAAAAGAAGGGATTGCCTTAAAAGTGATTTTTGATAAGCAGGGCATTAAACAAATTGAACCACAGGCAATTTACATTGAAGATTTTTCCCAGCCAACTCTATTGAACGAAGAGGCGGCGCAAAAAGTTATTTCTCGTTTAAAGATTGTTTTAGGCCAGTAATTTTTTATGGTAAAATGAGAGCGTAGAAAAACCCCTGAAAATGTCATTCCGAGCGTTAGCGAGAAATCTCCAAACCTTGTTAGGACAAGATTCTTCACGGAGTTTACACTGAACGAAGTGAATGTGTTCAGAATGACAAAAATAGGTTTTTCTACACTCTCAAAATATAGAAATAGTTTTGTAATCATCTCAACATAATATGGAAAATCAAAAAATTGACTTGTATCGGGTTGTGGCCACGGCCATAATTGTCAAAGACGGCAAATTTTTAATTGTTCGGCGTGCCTTGCATAAAAGAGTCCAGCCCGGAATATGGAGTGTGCCGGGCGGAGGTATGGAGGCCGATGACTATATCGGAACTCCTAAAACCTTGGGCGATTGCTGGTATTTTGCGGTTGCCACGGCCTTAAAAAGAGAAGTAAAAGAAGAGGTTGACTTGGAGATAGACCGCATTAAATATCTTTTAGACCTGGCTTTTTTGAGGCCTGACAATGTGCCAGTGGTTACTTTGAGCTTTTGGTGTTATTGGAAAAGCGGCGAGGTTGCGCTCAATGATGAAAATATTGATTATAAATGGGTCTCTCTGGAAGAAGCCAAAAACTATGAATTGATTCCCGGCATCTGGGGCGAGTTGGAAATGGTTGACAAGATTTTGCAGGGCCAAAACCCCGAGGCGATTGAGTACAATCCAAAATAATTTGACCAAAAATAATTTGTGACAAATAAGAACGATCGTTCTTATTTGTCACAAATTATTTTTTGCGGGGTGCATTATACACGGGGTTGTTTTTGGTTAGTTGACATGTTAAGATGAAGCCGAATATGACTGATTCTACCATCCAACAAATTAAAGACCGATTGGATATTGTTGAGGTGGTTTCGGGGTATCTCAAACTGGAAAAAACCGGCATCAATTTGCGAGCTAATTGTCCTTTTCATAGCGAGAAAACCCCGTCTTTTTTTGTTTCGCCAGCCCGCCAGAGCTTCAAATGTTTCGGCTGCGGTTTGGGCGGCGATGTTTTTCAGTTTGTGATGCAAATGGAGGGTATAGAGTTCGGCGACGCCCTGCGAATGTTGGCCCGAAGGGCCGGGGTTCAATTACCCAGCTACCATCCTGAAACACAAACAAAAAGAAATCGGCTTTGTGAAGTTTGCGAAATCTCTTGCCGTTTTTTTGAAAAGCAATTGTATTCTTCGCAAACAGGCCAGCAGGTTTTACAATATCTTACGGCTCGCGGATTAACAGCTGAAAGTATCAAGCAATGGCGGCTCGGTTATTCACCCGCTCCGTCAGCCGGCGGATGGAGGTGCCTCTCGGATTTTTTAGTGGGCCAGGGCTATCAAAGAGCGGAAATCTTGGAAGCGGGGTTAGCGGTTGCTTCAGAAAAAGGCGGCGATTCATATGACCGTTTCCGGGGCCGTATTATGTTTCCGGTGTTTGATTTGAATTCGCAAGTAGTTGGGTTTGGCGGTCGGATATTTGAAAGTAAAAAATCAAAAACCGTTGGTGGTGAGCATGGCCGAACCATAAAAAATGAAAAAAAAGAGGAGAGTATGGGAGCGAAATATATTAACACTCCAGCCACCCTACTTTATGATAAAAGCCGCGTTTTATATGGTTTGAATTTTGCTAAAGTGGATATTAGAAAAAATGACCAGTGTATTTTAACCGAGGGTTACATGGATGTAATTTTATCGTATCAAGTCGGCTTTCCCAACACCGTGGCTACAAGCGGCACTGCTCTTACAAGCTTGCATCTAAAAACGATTAAACGCTACACCAATAATTTATTGCTTGCTTTTGACGCTGATGCTGGCGGCGATATGGCTACCCAGCGCGGCATTGATTTGGCGGTCAACGAGGGCTTTAATGTTAAAGTTATTTTAATGCCCCAAGGCCTTGACCCGGCCGACATTATCAAGCAGAATCCAGAACAATGGGCCGAAGCCGTTGAGGCCAGCCAAGAGATAATGTCTTTTTATTTTCAAGTCGCTTTAAACCGTTTCAATCCTTCTTTACCCTTGGGCAAAAAACAGATTGCTCAATTTCTTTTACCTTATATTAAAAAGATTCCCAACGCCATTATGAAATCCCATTGGGTTCAGAAATTAGCCGGTATTTTGCAAGTGTCCGAAGGAGCGGTTGTTGAAGAGTTAGGCAGGGTTAAAGTTGAAGAGAGCCATTCGCCAGATAATTTTGCGGGTGCTTCTTATCAAGCGGCAACCTCAAGCCAGATAGACGGTTCAGTGTTTAATGCGGGGCCCAAATCGCGGGGAACGCTTTTGGAAGAGCGTATTACCAGTTTGATTTTAAGCTGTCCCTCTGCCTTGGATTTTATTGACGAGACACATTTAGAACTTTTTTCTTTGAATGGCGTCAAAGAAATTATTAAAACCCTGAAAAATTGTCCGGTTGAGTCGCCTGAATCAGCTCAAGCGGTTTGTCAAAAGTTAAGCCAAGAGAACAAAGAGGTTGCCGCGGTTTTAGACAACACCTTATTTTGGTCAGAGGTTCAGTCCATTGAGGATAGTTTTTTAGAGATTCAATTGTGTTTGGAGCAGTTAAAAAATTTTTCAGTTCGTCAAAATATGCAGGATATTGCCCGGGAAATTCATCAAGCAGAAGCCATTCAAAATATTGAACAGCGCGATAATTTAATGCAAAAGTTTAATGTTTTGTCAAAAGGAATAGTTTAACTATTTTATTTATTTAATTGTATGTCCTCAAAAAAACGTATTCTATTCAAAAAGGAAAACACGGCTCGTGTTAAGCACGGTCAAAGTGGCGAAAATATCAAAGCAAAAATATCGCCAAAGCGATTAAAACGGGCCAAGGGTTTTTCAAAGAAAAAATTTCACAATCAAGTCGTTGCCGCTAAAAAGAAAATTTTTACCGACCAAGTTATAGCAGCTTTTTTAGAGAAAATTAAATTCCGAGGGTTTTTAACAACCAATGAAATTAAAAATCAGTTTCCTGATTGGTATAAGGACTTGCCCGGTTTTGAACGGCTTTGCGCTAAGGCATTGTCTCTTGGTTTGGATATTATAGAAAAAAAGGGTTTATTGGATGATCGTAAAGGCAAAGAACCAAAAGTAATGTCGCAAGCCAAGATTGACTCGGTGCAGATGTATCTAAAAGAAATTGGCAACTTGTCAATGATTTCCGCTAAAGAAGAAAGAGAGTTAGCCAAAAAAATTGAGCTGGGCGACCAAGGCGCCAAAGGAAAGCTGGCTCAAGCCAATTTGCGTTTGGTGGTTTCCATCGCTAAAAAATACATTGGCCGCTCGCCTAATTTGACTTTGTTGGATTTGATTCAAGAAGGCAATTTAGGTCTTTTTCGCGCCGTGGAGAAATTTGATTGGCGGAAGGGCTATAAATTTTCCACTTACGCCACTTGGTGGATACGGCAAGCCATCACCAGAGCATTGGCTGACCAATCGCGGACCATTCGCATACCGGTGCATATGGTAGAAACCATTAGCAAATACGAAAAAGCGAGAAAGCGATTATTGCAGAGTTTGGGGCGGCTGCCCTTACCTGAAGAAATTGCCGTTGAAATGGGCATAGATGTGGAAAAAGTTCATCATTTAAGGAAAATTAAACAAAAGTCCGTTTCTCTGGAAACACCTGTGGGCGATGACGAAAAAGACAGCACCTTGGCTGATTTTATTCAGGATGAAAAAACACCCCCGCCTTCCTTGCAAGCCGCGCGTAATTTGTTAAAAGACCGGCTGGCGGAAATTTCCGCTAATTTAACCCCCAGAGAACGCAAGATTTTGGCTTTGAGGTTTGGTTTAGACAATGGCGTTTCCAAAACATTAGAAGAGGTTGGCCAAGAGTTTGGCGTAACCAGAGAGCGAATCCGGCAAATCCAAGCCAAGTCCTTAGAAAAAATCCGCCGCCTCCAAGGCGTGAAGAAATTACGGGATTATTAACTAATAACATAAAACTAATAACATAAAACTAATAACGAATAACCACATAAAAGAAATTTTGTTATTTGTTATTCGTTATTTGTTGAGCGCAAAGCGCGCACATTCCGCGGTGGCGCAATGGTAGCGCGGGTGACTGTTAATCACTAGGTTGTAGGTTCGAATCCTACCCGCGGAGCCAGCGTGCATTAACAGAGGCGAGAGCTTCTGTTTTTGCTTTATTTATAA
>CAYVXQ010000048.1:0-6713 GCA_964454625.1 uncultured Candidatus Saccharibacteria bacterium | reverse complement strand
GAACGAAGTGAATGTGTTCAGAATGACAAACACACGTTACTCGCTACCAGTTCTTTTTTATTTTATTTTACAACTATCAAGTGCAAAAATAAATAGCCGCTCCCTATTATTACAAAAATGCCTCTCTCAAGGCCTGGCCGCAAGAGCAGGTCAATTTTTTAGATAATGCCAAGGCCTTAATAATCTCTAAAATAACCTCTTTTAATTTTTCGTTATTTTCTTTAAAAACTTTCAAAACCTCTTGGCTGTTCACTGGTTTAATGTCTGAACGGTCTTTTAAGCCAGCATCATAGTCGGTTACCAAAGAGATATTCAAATAACACATTTCCAATTCTCTTGCTAAAACCACTTCCGGATACTGAGTCATATTTATTACATCGGCAAAATTACTGAAAAACAATGACTCGGCTTTGGTGGAAAAACGCGGGCCTTCAACCACTAAAACAGTTCCCTGTAAATGATAATGAACATTTAAATCTGCGCAGGTCTTTGCTGCCAAATTTCTTAACTGCGGACAATACGGCTCGGCCGTAGAAATATGCGCCACCTTACTAAATGCCTCGTTGCCAAAAGAATGAGCCAATGGCCCGTCAAAAAATGTGTCGGCTCGCGAGCGAGTGAGGTTTAAAAATTGGTCGCAAATAACAAAATGCCCTGGCTCAATTTGCGGTTTTAAAGAGCCAACAGCTGAAGGCGCTATTATTTGCTTAACGCCCAATTTTTTCAAAGCAAAAAGATTTGCCTTATAATTTATGCGATGAGGCGGCAGATGATGTTTTTTTCCGTGACGGGGCAAAAAAGCGATTTTTCTATCCGCGTATTCAGCAAGTAAAATTTTATCTGACGGTTCGCCAAAAGGTGTGCTCACTGACACTTCCTGGCCTGTTGTTAAAAATTCATAAAACCCTGAACCGCCGATTATGCCAATTTCAGCTTGCATATTAAAACTTAATCAATGATTTTATTTTTTGGCCCTTTAATTTAGCTCGGCCGCCTAAATTATTTAGCTCAATAAAAAATAAAAGGCCGGTGATTTTTCCGCCCAATTTTTTAATAATTTTTACAACCGATGACATTGTGCCCCCAGTGGCTAAAACATCGTCTACTAACAAAATCCTCTCCCCTTTCTTAATGCTGTCCTGATGCATTTCCACTGTTTCTGATGCGTATTCCAAGTCGTATGTTTCAGAAACAGTGGGCCGGGGCAATTTACCTTTCTTGCGGACAATCGCCAAACCCGCTTTTAATTTGTAAGCTAATGACGCGGCTAAAATAAATCCCCGAGCGTCAATACCTATAACTTTGTCAATTCTTTTCCCCTTGGCCATCTTAGCTAATTCGTCAATTAAAAATTGAAAGCATTTTTTATCTTCCAACACCGGCGTGATATCGCGAAACATCACCCCTTTTTTAGGCCAATCCGGCACGGAAATAATTCTAGATTTTAAGGCTGACAAATACATATAGCTTGCTAAATCGGATAGCCCTCCTTCGCCCTTCGGGCTTTGGAGGGCATAAGTTCGGAGGGCATAAGAGCGACTAATCTCGTAAACTCGCTAAGTCGCTCTAATGCGGGGGTACCAGGACTCGAACCCGGAAGTCAGCTTTTGGAGAGCCGCAGTTTACCATTGAGCTTATACCCCCAGCCCCCGACAAGCTTGTCGGGGCGGAAAAATTTGTAATTTGAAATTTGCAATTATTTTTTAGCTTCTTTGTGCGAAGTATGCTTTCTACAAGACGGGCAAAATTTTTTTAATTCCAACTTGCCCTCGGTGGCTTTGGTTTTGCCAGTATAATAATTGATTTTTTTGCAGATACTGCACTGCATTTTGATTAATGGTTTTTTCTTTTTTGCCATAAATGTAAATTAAATTTGAAATCCGAATATCGAAATTCTAAACAATTTCAAAATTCTAATTTCTAAATTCTAAACGGTTTAGAATTGAAAATTTTGGATTTAGATATTTGTTTCGTATTTCGTGCTTCGTGCTTCGGATTTTAATACGGAGCCCACATGCAGATTTGCACTGCAGGCCTCATTCTTACCAAGAATGCGCTCTTCTAACTGAGCTATGTGGGCATACTATCAGCCCGCCTTCGCCTTCGCCCTCGCCTTCGCCTTCGGCTCGGGCTTCGGCGGGCATAAGAGCGACTAAACTCGCCCTAAACCCTCCGGGTCGGGCTCGTTAAGTCGCTCTAATGTGGGTGCGGCAGGATTTGCACCTGCGTAGCCCGTAGGCAACAGATTTACAGTCTGCTGGATTTGACTACTCTCCCACGCACCCGTATCACCCCGCACTTTCAGGTACTGGGTCTGACCCTTTTTGATAATAACAAAAGATGGGGTTTTATTCAATCGTCTTGCTATGCTCTTGACGCCAGTCCTCTATTTCCTTGTGGTTACCTGAGAGTAAAATTTTGGGCACCCGTAGTTTTTTCCCATCTTTAATAGCAAACACTTCAGGCCTTGTATATTGAGGATATTCCAAAAAACCTTTGTTTTTAGTTATCCGCTCGCTGATAAGCGATTCGGAATGACCGACAACTCCGGGCAACAATCTTGCCGTTGCTTCAACAATAATCAATGCCGGCAACTCTCCACCCATTAAAACATAATCGCCTATTGATATTTCTTCGTCAACTAAAGATTTTGCCACCCGCTCGTCAACGCCTTCATATCTGCCGCAAATTAAAATCAACTGATTCAGCTTACTCCACCTCGTCGCCATTTTTTGCGTAAATTTCTTACCCCTTGGACTTAATAAAATCACCCTGCTTTTCCGTTTTGAATTTTGAATTTTGAATTTTAGATTTATTTCGGATTTAGAATTTAGGATTTCGGATTTTCTTAAAAATTGAACTGCCTTAAGAATCGGTTCAATTTTTAAGACCATTCCCCTGCCTCCGCCGAACGGCTTGTCGTCTACTGTTTTATGTTTATCTTTGGCAAAATCCCTCAAGTTATGAATTTGCAATTTTAAAAGGCCCTTTTGCTGGGCTTTTCCTAACAATGAATGCTTAAAATAGAAGTCGCAAATTTCAGGAAAAATTGTAATAATATCAATAGTCATAAAACATAAAACGTATAACATGGAACGTAGAACGTTACTTAAGATTTTTGATAATGCCCCACAACATTGCTCCTATCTGGTCAGCAATCTCTATCGTCTTTTGATAATCATCTTTGTTAAAGTAATTCTCGGTAAAGGAAAAATATAAAAGGTATTTTGTTTCTTTAAGCGAGCCGTAAGAAATTTCAAAAAAATTCTTATAGACCTTGCCCTTATCTTTGCCGCGAGCATAACCTTCAAGGTAATTTAGAATAACCGAGAGAGCTGCCCGACGTAACTGGGCGATAATTCCATATAACTCTTCTCGCGGAAAACCTCTCGTTATCTGATAAATCAAATGTGCGTAAGCATCCATTTTTTTCTTTAATTTTTCATGAAATGTTTCAGGTTCCATGTTATATGTTTTGCGCCTAAAATGAAAACAGCGCCACTTATATGGTAGCACTGTTTTCGGAATTTTCAATTACAATTTAGAGATTCAGGTCCTCTAAATCTCCTTTTTGTTCATCGCTGAAGTTTCTCGCGGGTCTGGTTCGGCCGCCGGCTGGCTCCTCAATTTTCAGGTTAACCCGAGCATGATTCTTTAAGCCGACAATACGAACAAGATTCCTAATGGCTCTGGCGGTAGAACCAGCTTTCCCGATTACTTGTCCCATATCTTCGGGGTTCACGCTCAAGGAAAGCAGCACACCCATTTCATCCACTTTTCTGGCAATTTTAACTTCTTCAGGATGGTCAACCAGCGCCTTAATAATAAGCTCCAGGAACTCTCTGTCTGACTCTGTAGCCATAAATAGTTATTCAAATAGATATATTTAGTATTCGCGACCTTTCGTTTATTCAAAATCAATCTTATTCTAATACTTTTTAAACAATAAAGTCAAGAATTTTATTCAGAAGCCGGGCTTTGAGAATCCGACTTAATTTGTTGGGGCTTCTCTTGCGTTGACTCTTTTTGAACTTCTGGCTTCTCCTCGGCTTTCTTCTCCTCGGTTTTGGGCTTGCTTTGGGCTTTTACTTCTTCTTTCTTTGACTTTTTATGAAGCGCTATTTTCTTTCCTGTTAAAATGCCTTCTTTAACCAATAAATTATAAACAGTGGCTGAGGGCTTAGCCCCCACTGAGAGCCAATGTTTAACCCTTTCTTTTTTAATTTGTTTTTCTTTAGTTAATGGATTGTAAAAACCAATCACTTCCAAAAAACGTCCGCCTCTTGATGAATTCTTTTTATCAGTTACAATAACGCGAAATAATGGCTGATTTTTTTTACCGATTCTAAAAAATCTTATTGAAAGCATATTGAAGTTGATAGAAACCCAACCTCTCTTAATCTGTATAAATATTGAGAGTGTAGAAAAACCTATTTTTGTCATTCTGAACGAAGCGAAGAATCTTGTCCTAACAAGGTTTGGAGATTCCTCGCTAACGCTCGGAATGACATTTTCAGGGGTTTTTCTACGCTCTCATATTATAAACAACTTATTAGAGGTCGGGTCTCGAAAAATTTTTACTTATCCCAATGTTTTACTTTTAAGCCGTTCCGGGCCGCTGCTTCTTCGGCTTCCTGCTTTGAAGAGCCCTCTCCTTTTGCCACTAACTCCTTATCCAAAAAAACACCTACCACAAAATGCTTGTTATGATCCGGGCCCCAATCTTGCAAAACCTTATAAGTCGGGGTAATTTTGGCAATTTCTTGAGCTTTTTCCTGAAAGGTTGACTTGTTGTCCCGATGAGCGCCTTGAGCTAAAATTTTTGGCAGCTTTTTAATCAAACGGTCCTCAATAAGAATACGGGCTTTCTTTAGGCCCTGGTCTAAATATAAAGCGCCTAAAAATGCCTCTAATGCATCGGCTAAAATATATTGACGGGCTTTACCGGTATCTTTTGCCTCGCCTTTTGAAAGCAACAAATAATCATCAAATCCTAATTCCGCAGACAATTCCGCCAACGACTGAGCATTAACTAAGGCGGCTCGCCAATTAGTAAGCTCGCCCTCGGAATTTTCATAATTGTGAAAAAGATATTCGGTAACCACTAATTCCAAAACCGCATCGCCCAAAAATTCCAGTCGCTCATTATTTTGCAAATAAAAATCAGGGTTTTCGTTTAAATAAGAGCGGTGGCAAAAGGCCTGCTTTAATAAGTCCTTGTTTTTAAATTTAACATTTAACTTTTTTTCTAAATTTTCAAAATCAAACATTTGTCTTCAAAATTTCCAATTTTTAATTTCTAATTTTTAAATAAAGCTTAAATCTTAATTTTTAAACATTACAAATTACAAAATTAAAAATTAAAAATTTCAATGAATATCAACTTGCTTGAACATTTTCGGCTGGCCCTTTTTGATTAACGGGTGTTGACGGCTCTATTTCCTTATATACTGTTCCTAAAACGCCATTGACGAATTTACTAGTACTGGGCCCGCCAAAACTCTTGCCCAGCTCAATAGCTTCGTTAATAGCCACCTTGGGGGGCACCTCTTCTTTATTCTGGAACAACAACTCATAAAGGCCGAGACGCAAAACATTGCGGTCAACTAAACTCAATTGACTGATTGGCCGCTCGGGCGCTGAACTCTGAATAACTTTATCTAACTTTTCTATATTATCAGACACGCCTTTGGCAATTTTTTTTGCGAAATCCTTTTCATCAAAATCACCGCCGAAATAATCAAGGTTTCTTTGCATAATATCGTCCAAATTGGGCCCGGCTTTCTCTAAATCGTTTTTATGCTGGCCATAAAAATCCCACTCAAAAAGCGACTGCAAAACAATTGAACGAGCAAGATGACGTGATGCCATAAAAATCAGTTTACCGGTTAAAGAGTTAACGGGTTAAAAACCAACTTGTTAACTCGTGAACCCGTTAACCAAATAACTAAAATTTTTTCTTGGATAATTCTTCCATTGTCAGCGGTTTTTCTTCTTTCTTATCCCGCCCAGAGCGAGGCTCGCCAGGGGCGGCTTTCTTTGTTTCTTTTATTTCTTTTTCTCTTTGCTTTCTTTCTTTTTTCTCAAGTTTGGCCAAAACATTTACCACCTCCACGCCCTTATAATAACCGCAATTAGGACAAACCGTGTGCCGTTTCACCTGTTTGCCGCATTTAGCGCACACAGTCAAACCCGGCTCTTCTAAATAAAGATGCATTCTTCGCTGGTTTCTTGAACCCTTAGTTATGTGCTTCTTTGGAACTCCCATATTAGAAATCGTTTAAAAATTCACAAGAACTCGTGAATTTTTATTACGAGTTCTTATACCTGCCGAAACGACTTGCCTGCCGAAACGAAGTGAAGGCAGGAGTGAAGGCGGGTTCATCATTTTTCTAATCTACTCTACCAAAAAAATATCTTTTTTGCAAGGGGTCGTAATTAGTAATGTAAAATCTTTCCTCCAATTTTTAATCTTCAAACCCTCTATCCCGCAAGACAAACAAGTTATCTTGCTGGATAGAGCGGCAATTTAACTTTTAGTTAAATTGCCCTAAGATGACTTATCCCAGCTTAGTCATTTTTTCCTGCCCCTATTGCGCTGGGCGGGGCGGTCAAAAGAAACTACTTTTTAAATTCTGCCCCGCAATGAGGACAGAATTTAGGTGCCTGGGCCGCTATTGGCGACCACAGGAACTGGCAGCGGCATTCGCCGC